>CACYDD010000374.1 GCA_902773065.1 uncultured Ruminococcus sp.
ACGTTTTGTTCTTGATGTTATCAAGGCGAACCATGATATAAAAAAGAAGTAACCGCCGGTCTTCCAAACGGGGCGGTTATTTCTTAATCGTTTTCTTATCAGGGGGCTGACCGTTTACCGGCAGTCACCTTGTATTTTTATTATATAACGATTTTTTTGTGTTTGTCAATAATACTGTGGAAAAGAAGAAAAAATCAGAAAAAAATTCGTATGGAAATGTCGGATAAAGCTTTTATATTTGAAGAAAATGTATTATAATGAAACTATATATTTTTAACAGGGGTGTCATGAATGGATAATAATACGAAAAACCGCATTAAGATAGATATTGCAGGGACAAGATTTACTGTGCTGAGCATCGAAAGCGAAGAATACACACATTCGGTCGCTGAAAGGCTGAATCACGAGATCAATACCGTGAGAAGAGCTGCACCTGCACTGCCGCTGAATTCGGCAGTTATGCTGGCCGCACTGAATATCTGCGATAATATGACAAAGGCGGAAGAGGATGCTGACCGTTTGAGAATGCAAATAAAAGAATACCTGAACGATGCTGCAAAATACCGTTCCGCTTTTGAAGAAGCCGCAAGAGAAAATGACAAGCTGAAAAAGGATATCGAAACCTATAAAAAGCGTCTGGGCGAAAAAAACAAGGCAGTGATCGAACCCTCTCCCCTCTCCCCTGCTGTCAAGGCAGTGCGTAAGTCAAGTGCTGCGGAAGCAGAGGACGAAACGGAAGATAATCTGACATTTTTTGGCAGCAGCAAAAGAAAGAAATAATCATGGGAAAGCTTGAAATTTTAGCACCTGCCGGCGGTATGGATTCTGTTTATTCCGCTGTCAGAACAGGGGCAGATGCAATTTATATCGGAGCACAGCAGTTCAGTGCAAGAGCTTCTGCACATAATTTTGACAAAGAGCAGCTGAAAGAGGTTGTCCGCTATTGTCACCTGAACGGCACAGCGGTTCACCTTGCCTGCAATACGATCGTGCATGATGATGAAATCAGCCACGCTATGCAGCTCGTGGAATATGCCTGTGAGATCGGTATCGATGCCCTGATCATGCAGGATACAGGTCTGATCTCGCTGACCCGCAAGAGCGCACCCGATATGCCGATACACGGTTCAACACAGCTTTCGGTACATACAGCGGCAGGAGTGGAAAATCTTGCAAAACTTGGACTGACAAGAGTGGTGCTGTCAAGGGAACTGTCAAAGAATGAGATTCTTGAAATTGCGAAAAGATCACCCGTAGAACTGGAAGTATTTGTTCACGGTGCTTTGTGCATGAGCGTTTCGGGACAGTGCTATTTCAGTGCTATGCTTGGTTCAAGGAGCGGCAACAGAGGCGCGTGTGCCCAGCCCTGCCGCCTGCCGTTTTCCGTCAAAGACGGAACAGGGCATGATCTGAGTCTGAAAGACTTATCCGTTATTGAACATCTCCGCGAACTGGAGGAAATGGGCATTGCCTCGGCAAAAATCGAGGGACGAATGAAACGCCCTGAATATGTTGCCGCAGCGGTTGCTGCCTGCCGTCAGAGTCTTGACGAGGGAAAAGTATCGCCCGAACTTTCCGAAAAGCTGAAAGCTGTTTTTTCACGTTCGGGATTTACGGACGGCTATTATGAAGGAAAAACAGGTGTATCAATGTTCGGGGTACGTTCAAAAGAGGGTGCAGCCGACAGTAAAGTTTTTGGCTCGATACACGAAATGTATAAAAACGAACGCAGACATATTCCCGTTGATTTTTCACTGACTGTCAAAGATGGCGAAGCAAGTACTCTCACCGTTTCGGATAACAGCGGAAATGTGTTTACTGCAACAGGGGCTGTACCCGAAAAAGCAATCAAAACCGCCTTGGATTCACAACGATGCGAAAAAAGCATTGCAAAAACAGGCGGTACGCCGTTTGTATTTCACCGCCTTGAATGTACGATTGACAGTGGGCTTTCCATGCCTGCGTCGGCTCTTAATGCGATGCGTTCGGAGTGTCTTAACGGTCTTGGCGAAATGCGGAAACAAATCCGCCCTATAGCCTTTGAAATGTGTGAAAGGGCAGAAACCGATACACGCAGGAATCGCACGCCGAAAAATTACAGAGTCAGATTTACCGACTGTGATATTTCTGATGAATTTCTTGACAGCGAACTGATTTATGTACCGATCACAGCAAATGACAAGCAGTTAATAGAATTGATGGACAGAGGGTTTGCGATTGCCGTTGAAATACCCAGAGGAATGTTCAGGCTGGAACAAATGATTTACCGCCATTTAAAAAGAGTACAAGCTCTCGGAATCAATGAGGTTCTTGCAAATAATGTAGGAGCAGTGGAAATGGCAAAATCTCTGGGTATGGAAATTCACGGCGGTTTCGGTCTGAATCTTGCCAACACAGAAGCTTTGAAATGGGCAGAACGTCAGGGAATCACTGATACAGAAGTATCCTTTGAACTTACGCTTGAACAAATCGCAAAGCTCGGCGGAAACCTTCCGGTCGGTATCATTTCAGTCGGACGGCTTCCGCTGATGCTGACAAGAAACTGTCCTGCACAGAATGACGGAAAGGGCTGTAAACATTGCGCAGAACCGCCGACAATTCGTGACAGAAAAGGAATAAAATTTCCGATACAATGTTATGGAGCGTGTACCGAAATTCTTAACAGTGTACCGCTGACACTTGCCGACAGAAAAAGCGAGATCAGGGGCGTTGATTTTGAAGTTATCCGTTTCAGCACCGAAAATTCCGCCCAAAAGTCAGAAACCCTCCACCTTTTCAAACAAGGACTTACACCGAAAAACGGACACACCAGAGGACTTTATTACCGAGGCGTGGAATAAATGTACAATGTACAATGCACAATGCAACAGATAGAACAGTACTTTTGCAGACTTTATATATTTTTTCTTATTTATCATTTTATATTTATATAAGGATTTACTGTTCTACTGTTCTACAAGTTCCTCAAACCCAGTGTTCATGCGGCTTTGAAGTAGAACAGACAACGTTTTTTTTACTGTTCTGCATCTGTTCCACTGTTCCGCTCATGCACCGAATAAAAGAAAATGCAACAGAGGATTTTGGGTGCTTGTAACAGTGCAACAGCACTTTTGCAGACATTATATATTTCTTTTTATTATTAATTTTATATTTTATTAAGGATTTACTGTTCCACTGTTGCAGAAGTTCCTCAAACCCAGTATTAATGCACCTTTGAGGTGCAACAGAGAACGTGTTTTTTTGTTGTTGCACACTGTTGCATTTCACATTTGCTGTTCACATCAATTTTTGCGAAATACTTTTATCTTTTAAAAACTTGGAGAATGAATCATGAATACAAAAATCAAAGTAAAAAAATTAAATGAAAATGCAGTGATCCCGACAAGGGCAACGGAAGGCTCGGCAGGAGCAGATCTGTATGCTTGTATTGAAGCACCGGTAACGATTCACCCGGGGGAGCTGGTGAAAATACCGACTGGAATCGCAATAGAGTCCGAAAGCAGTGAACTTGCGGTATTTCTTTTTGCAAGGAGCGGACTGGGTGTAAAGCATGGAATCTGCCTTTCCAACGGAGTTGGTGTGGTTGACAGCGATTACAGAGGGGAAATCTGTGTAGGTCTTTGCAATGTTTCTGATAAGGAATATATGGTTCAGCCGCAGGAGCGTATTGCACAGATGGTGGTGATGCCGGTGATATTCGCGGATATCATTGAAACCGAAACGCTTGGCGATACCGTAAGAGGAAGCGGCGGATTCGGTTCGACAGGGAAACATTGATTTCATGTTTGTGTGCGTCAATTAAAAATCACTAAAAAATATTGCTGCACTGCGGTGATTTTTGCTATTATTACAGAAGTTGAAAAGTTGCTAAAATGTTAGTTGAGATTGACATATTTTAAGGTTATAATATAAAGTGGAATTTTATTTTGAAGGTAAATTTTGGAAGAATGGAATTGATATAAAAACAGATGCCTGAGTTGAAAACGGCAGCTGATGATTTGTATTTTTAGGAAGAGGGAAAAAATATGTTTTCAAAGTATATCGGCATTGATCTCGGAACTGCGAATACACTTGTTTATGTAAAAGGCAAAGGAATCGTTATGCGTGAGCCTTCAGTTGTGGCGGTCGATGTCAGAACTGACACTGTTGTTGCAGTAGGTTCAAAAGCAAAGGATATGATCGGCAGAACACCGGGGTCTATCGTTGCGGTGCGTCCGCTGAAAGACGGCGTTATTGCTGATTTTGATATTACTGCTACCATGCTCAACCGCTTTATCCATATGGTGGTAAAGCCGTCAGTGTTCAGTAAACCAAAGGTGATCGTCTGCATACCGTCAGGCGTTACTGATGTAGAACGCAGAGCGGTTCAGGATGCGATGCACCGGGCAGGGATCAAGCAGGTGGAACTGATCGAAGAGCCTATGGCTGCTGCGATCGGTTCGGGACTTTCTGTCAGTGACCCTGTGGGCAGCATGGTTGTTGATATCGGCGGAGGAACTTCCGAGGTTGCAGTGATTTCCCTTGACGATATCGTAACTGCCAGCTCTGTAAGAGTAGCAGGAGATAAATTTGATGAATCCATCATTCAGTATGTCAAGAAAAAATATAATCTTCTCATAGGTGAACGTACCGCTGAGGAGATCAAAATAGAAATCGGTTCAGCCTACCCCTATGAAAATGAAGGCAGTATGCAGATCAAAGGCAGAAACCTGATGGACGGTCTGCCGAAGGATGTTCTGATCTCCGCAGCAGAAGTAAGAGATGCGCTTGCCGATCCGCTTCTTGTCATTATTGAGGCGATCAAAACCACCCTCGAACAGACGCCGCCCGAGCTTTCGGCGGATATTATCGACAACGGTATTATGCTGACAGGCGGCGGTGCAATGCTGCGTGGGCTGGAATTACTTGTTGCACAGGAGACAGGTATGCCCGTTCATAAAGCAGAAAGTCCTCTGGACTGTGTTGTTGATGGCACAGGCATCAGCCTCGAAACCTTCGGCAAAAATTGATAGTGATTAGTGGTTAGTGATTAGTAATAGCGAGTGGAAAGTTTTCCTCAATTACAGAACTTCCCACACCGCTCATTATGCATTATGAATTATGAATTATGCATTAAAAAAGGGGGTGAGAGAATTGAAAAAGTCATCGGGGAACGGGTTCAAGGTGCTGATCATGACGATCTGCATATTGCTTGTTGTGGCACTTGTAACGGCAGGAAACAGCACGGTTAACGGTCTTTTTACAGGGTTTATACTGACACCGCTGCAAAGAGTGGCGGCAGATGCTGCCGGTGATATCGGGCAGACTGTGCAGCCGCCGGAGGATGCTGAAAAGCTGGCAGAGGAAAACAGTAAACTCAAAGAAGATAACCGCAAGCTGAATGATATGCTTGTGGATTATTATGACCTGAAAAAAGAAAACGAGGAACTGTATAAGTTCTATAATATCAAAAAAGAAAATCAGGATTTTGCTCTTGTTCCTGCAACAGTGATCTCAAGAGATCCGAATGAGAATTTTTACGGCTTTGTTCTTGACAAGGGTTCGGCTGAGGGGATCGAACTGAATGACCCGGTCATGACGGAAAACGGTCTGGCAGGATATGTCAGCGAGGTGAGCCTGAGATCGTGTAAGGTGACGGCAATTCTTTCCCCTGCGGCACAGGTCGGGGCAATGGACAAGAAATCCGAAGATGAGGGGATCGTTACAGGTGACCCTGAATACAGCGACAGCGGAACAATCATCCTGAAAAATATTTCCGCCCAGAATGATATCAAAACAGGCGATATTGTCGTAACTTCGGGCTACGGAGGAATGTATCCGAAAAATATCAAGATCGGAACAGTCAGCAAAATTACCTATGACAGCTTTACGGGTATGCCAATGGCACTTGTAAAGCCGTTTGAAGATGTAAGGGATATTACTTCCGCCGCTATTGTTACGAATTTTAGCGGCAAGGGCGAAATTGAAGTATATACAGAAGAATCCTCCGGCAGTAAGAACAGCCAAAAGAGTAAATCAGACTGAGAGCGGTTATGTATGAGTAAATTCAGTAAAATTATCAGATATCTGGCATTTCTGCTTGAAGTGCTTCTGTGTTATGTGGTGCAGAGTACACCCGGTCTGAGTCTGGAGGTTTTCGGCGGCAGACCGGTTCTGCTTATACCGCTGGCACTGACCATAGCGGTTTTTGAAGATGAGATCCCTGCTATTGCTTTCGGCGTGATCTGCGGTCTTATGGCGGATTCGGGCTACAGCGGTCCTGTCGGCTATTATGCGATCATGCTGGCAATCCTTTGCTATATTGCAAGTGTACTTATGGAGAATTATGTACACACGAATCTGCTTACCACCATGATCATCGCCACTCTCAGTATTCCTGTCATCATATTTGTACAGTTTGTATTGTTCTACATAGCAATGGGATACGGCAATGTCTGGGAATATTTTTCAGCACATTATGTTTCAAGAATTGTTTACACCTGGGCTTTTGTTCCGATTTTTTATGCAGTCAACCGTTTCATCGCCGCAAAAACACTGCACTAAGGTTGAAGGGTGAAAGGTGAAGGGTGAAAGGTGAAGGGTGAAAGGTGAAGGGTGAAAGGTGAAGGTAAGGAAATGGCGTTATACGCTGATTATTATATTGATTCTTGCTGCGACTGCTGTGTTCAGCGCAAGGCTTGTGCAGTGGCAGATCATTCAGAATGATGAATATGAGAATATCGCACTGACATCAACGGAATATACGGTTAAAACCGATGCAATCAGAGGCGAGATCTATGATGTTAACGGTGTTCCGATGGCACAGAACAAAACAGGATATAAAGTAACGATCAATAAGATCTATATGCCCGACGAAGAGCTGAACGAGAATATCCTGAAGCTGACGGAACTGACGGAAAGCAGCGGCAGCAAATGGACAGATGAACTGCCGATCAGACTTGACAAGGAAGGCAATTATTATTTCGTCAAGGATAAGGACAGTGAGATCGAGGAACTGAAAAGCAAGGATAATTTGAATATGAATCCTTATTCCACCGCTGCGGAATGTATGGCAAGGCTGGTTGAAAAATACGACTGCCAAAAATACGAAAAGAAGCAGCAGAGGGATATTATCAGCGTTCGTTATAATATGGACAGAACAGGCTATTCAAGAAGTAATCCTTATGTTTTTGCGGATGATATCAGCGAAAGAACAATGAATAT
>CACYDD010000375.1 GCA_902773065.1 uncultured Ruminococcus sp.
ATATCCTGGATCGTAGCCGAAACAAGGAAATACTGCTGGCTCAGACGCAGACTCTTGCCTTCGGAGTGGTTATCCTCAGGATAAAGCACTCTTGTAATGCTTTCTGCAAGTGCCTTCTGCTCCATAGAACGTACATAATCGCCCGAGTTGAACAGCTTCATATCAAAATTGTCGGAGGTAGCTGCCCAGAGTCTGAGTCTGCTGATACCCTTTCCGCCGTCGCCCGGAACAAGCATATCGTAAGGAGTAGCGATAATTTTTGTCGGGTTTTCGATTTCGATGGAATGATGAGTTTCATGCCATGTTTCCTTTATTTTGCCGTCAAAATAAACGGGGATACTTTTTTCGGGGTGCGGCTGAAGCCATACCGAACCGCCCGGAAGCCAGAAATCAGGAAGCTCTGTCTGCCAGCCGTCAACCAGCTTCTGACGGAAAATACCGTATTCGTATCTGAGAGAATAGCCCATTGAGCTGTAGTTCTGTGTTGCGAGACCGTCAAGGAAACAAGCGGCAAGTCTGCCCAGACCGCCGTTGCCGAGACCTGCATCCGGTTCTTGCTCATAAATGTTTTCCAGCTTGATATTCAGGCTTTTGAGTGCCTGCTGTACGGTTTCCTCCAGACCGAGGTTGTACAGGTCGTTTTTGAGGGAACGACCCATCAGGAACTCCATACAAAGATAATAAACAGTTTTGCTGTTCTGTTTTTCGGCTGCGGCTACAAATTCTTTATGTGACTGACGCATGATATCACGCAGCATCAGTGCGACCGCTTTATAATAATGTTCGTCCGTAGCGTCTGTAGGCGTTACACCGAAATTGTGCGAAAGCTTAGCGATTATCAGCTCTCTTGCCTCGCCCGGTGTTAGTTTTGATTTTGACATAATAAAAACCCCTCCCTGAAATTGAAAGCAAGACACGGAAAATAGTTTCCGCAAAATTGCCTTGTGTCTGTCCGGAATGTAATGTAAGTAAGTTTCTGACGGACAGATGAGATATTCCTTTTTGTACTGAATTCCGGAAAAACATATACCAAAAAAATCAATACAATTCAATTATAAACTATTTTTAAGAAATTTTCAACTAAAATTACAAAATTGTTCATACTGTTATTGTTGAATAATGTCAGCATTTTGCAATGAAGAGTTGATTCAGCTGTTAATTCCTGTTCAAATTTGCAAAAAGGGGTTAGTTGACTGTTTGGATATGAAAATAGAATTGTGAATGAATAAAATGCGGAAAGATAAAGATTGACATTAAATTTAAAATAATGTAGAATAGAGTTGCAAGGTGATTGTCAAACGGTAGGCGATTAGCTCCTGAATCTTATGAAGAGGGGGCAATTCTAAATAAAGCCCCTGAAAAGGGGTGGGTGAATATGAATACATACACTGATTTTGTTCAGACTGTAATGCTAATAATAGCCATCGGACGTTTTGTTCTTGATGTTATCAAGGCGAACCATGATATAAAAAAGAAGTAACCGCCGGTCTGCAAACTACGCGGTTACTTCAACCTGAATTTGTGGGCTGACAGTTTACCGGCAGTCACCTTGTGTTTTTATTATATAACGATTTTTTGTGTTTGTCAATGTTTATGATGATATAAAAATAGCATATGAAAATAGAACTATGAATAAAATGCGGAAAGAATAACATTGACATTAAATTGAAAATAATGTAGAATAGAGTTGCAAGATGACTTGTCACAGCGGTAGGCGGGCAGCGTGACGCTGCACTCATGCTTGTGTTTTTTAGTTTATTAAAAGGCGTTAGGTTCTGCTTTCGCAGCAGTGTACTAACGCTTTCTGTGTATTTAAATGCAAATTAACTGCGGAGGCACTCCGCTATAATTTCAATTTGTACCCTCATAACCAAAAAGGGTGGGCGAATATGAATACATACACTGATTTTGTTCAGATTGTAATGCTCATAATAGCCATCGGACGTTTTGTTCTTGATGTTATCAAGGCGAACCATGATATAAAAAAGAAGTAACCGCCGGTCTTCCAAACGGGGCGGTTATTTCTTAA
>CACYDD010000376.1 GCA_902773065.1 uncultured Ruminococcus sp.
AAATGCAGTAATTTCGGAATCAAGCTCCAGTGAAAATTTCGCGATCGGCTTTTTTTCCTGTTCGGAATACTGCAAAAGCTTCACACTTGACGGAAGCTGATTCACTCTCAGCGAAATCAGAACAATATCCTCTGTCTTGTCTTCCGTAATATCCGAGATCACAATATTTGAATAGGTTTCATCGATCACCATTTCCCTTACGGACTCGTTTTCCATTGAATACGCACTGAGCGAATTCACATCAGCATTATAACTGCTCCATCCGACCAGTATTTCATCCTTGCCGTCCGCATTGATATCCTTAAAGATGATTCTGTCAACACCCACGCCGGAATTGGTAAAACTGCCAAGGCAATTCCACTCACCGTCCTCATGCGCGATAATAGACACATTCATCGTGGAATCATTTTCCGTTGAATACAATGCAACGGCATATTCTGTTCCGTCATCTGTTTCAAACAGATTGACCGCCGAGCGGTAATCACCGTTCTGCGGATATTTCAAAGTATACGTGCCGCCTGCTTCTTTTTCAATGACTGTTTGTATTTCCGCCTTGTCGCCTGTAGCTCTCGGCGGCCGAAGCAGTGCCTGTTCGCCAAAGCTTGACTCCGAGCAGCCGCTCAGCATTGCCGCCGCCAGAACCAGTGCCGAAACAGCACATATCAATTTCTTCACTTTCAAAAAACCACCCCGATGTTAATTAGGAATGAGGAATTAGGAATTAGAAATGATATGAGTAAGATCACAATATTCCGCTATGTGAAGCCATTCCTCATTCCTCACTCCTCATTCCTCATTTTTAAAGCTTCTTTTTGCTATCAGAAACTTGATTTTGATTCCTTCTTCGGAAAACATTTTTTCATGCTCCGTCATGATATTCGGCTCATAGCCCGAACTATGCAGATCTCTTGTCATATAGGTAATGTCAAAAAAACATTCCCTGAAATATTCAATGCTTTCCTCGAACAGCTCGTCATCATCGGTCTTGAAATGAATTTCGCCGCCGTCACGCAGAAAATTCTTATATTGTGTGAGCTGTCTCGGGTGTGTAAGACGGTGTTTTTTATGTTTTTTCTTCGGCCATGGGTTGCAGAAATTAATGTAAATTCTGTCAACCGTATCCTGCTCATCCAGTATTTCATTTATTTTTTCAATATTGTATGCCGTCAGTAAAATATTGTCTGTCGGCAGCTCTTTTTCCTCAAATACCCTTGAAATATTTCTTCTTGCCACACCAAGCATTTTATATTCAATATCGATCGCAAGATAATTGATCTCTCTGTTAACGGACGCTGCCTGTGCCATAAAGCTGTTTTTGCCGCAGCCACGCCCTCCACCGAGCGCTTGTCGGCTCTGAAAGCTTTCCAGCCATTTTCCCTTTTTGATTTCAGGATGCTGAATAAAATAATTGCAGGCTTCCAGTTCAGGCTTTGCCCAAGGTTTATTTCTCATTCTCATATGATAATCTTCCTGTTTCTTTTTCTTATGTACATACATATACAAGTACACATATAAATTATAACAAAGTAAGCGTTTCGGTATTTTCTAAAAAAGAATTTTTAAATAAAATAAAAATCAAATAAAAACCAACCCATTTGTTCAACCGGCGAGCCGCCGGTTCCTGTTTCGCGCTCAAGTTTACAAAAACCCATTATTTTTTTTGCCGCGCCATAAAACTCCCGGAAAAATTTTGCACCAACGTTCAATCTGTGTCAGCCGCTGCATATATATTTTCAGAGGTGATCATATTGAATAATAATAGTAATTTACCACGACAGCTTCAGCAATACATCAACAATGAGCTTCATGATGCACAACTGTACCGGATTCTTGCAAAATCTGCCCCCAGCGAAAGAGAACGGCGTATGCTTGATGATTTTTCAAGCGACAGCCAGAACACCGCCGACGCTTTGATAACTGCCTACCGCACAATGACCGGCTATACCTTTGAACCGCACCCCGAACCGATCAAAGAAACCGGCTCTTACCGCTCTGTTTTAAAATCACGCATACGTGAAGAAACAGCCGCTTCCCGAAATTACAGACGACATTATATGCAGATAAATGATAATCTGAAATTAAAGCGTATATTTTTTAACGCCTACCACAATGCCCTTGAACACGCTGTCGGTATCGTTGAAATGCTGATGAATGTTTAAAGAGGGGTTAGGATTCAGGGGTTAGGGATTC
Source organism: uncultured Ruminococcus sp. (assembly GCA_902773065.1). Classification (GTDB taxonomy): domain Bacteria; phylum Bacillota; class Clostridia; order Oscillospirales; family Acutalibacteraceae; genus UBA1213. The sequence continues at coordinate 2,191 of CACYDD010000376.1, forward strand.
CCCCTCAGTTTTTATTGTAAAGACAACTTTATTCGTCTTCCTCACAAATCAACAAAGAGTTCAGACCGCAGTCCGAACTCTTTGTTTTACTATTGCTCTGTGTCAGTCCTGAATTAATAGAAAATCACACAATGGAAAATAGAATGATATTGTGGAGAACCGTGTTCATTCCTCACTCCTCATTCCTAATTCCTCATTTTCTCCGAATCCTAATCAAGCACACATCTGATCAGGAAGAGAACGCTGATGATCATATACGCAAAGAAAAATGCGATAAGTCCGACAATTATCGCAGAAAAGAAGGAGATCAGAGCAAATTCAGAAACAATTCCGAGGAATCCCGCAAAAATTGTACCGAAAATGCCGAAGATCAGTCCTCCGAGATAACATCGTATACACCTGACGGCTTTTCCCGCCGTTTCCGAAGTCAATGCGATAACCAGTAGGACAAGAAGATACACAAGTGCCGTTACAAGTGCTACCCATGCGGTAAAGCCTGCCCACGCAAGAATAGAACTGATAAACTGTGTCACCGCTATTGCGGCAAAAATCAGCCCGCCAATGATCCCGACAAGGATCATAATGCCCCTCATGCACGGCGAGCAGTCTCTTTTTTCATGTCTTTCCGGTCTTTCGCAGCCGCATCCGTCATAATTACAAATCATATTATTCAGCTCCATCATTAATTACAGCCGCAAAGGCTATTCCTTCAAGGCAAATAATTACAAAATGACATCCTTTCCGATGCTTGAACTTCAAATAATTTTTCACAAGGGGCAGTCACGTTGTTCATTGTAATTATTTACCGTGTTCTTCTTTCCCAACTGTGACTGCCTTTAGTTTATAATATGCTATAAAGGCTTAAAGCGTGCCTTTTAGTTAGCAATAAAAACAAAGTGCGGCAATAAATGGTGATTTTCAATAAACTTGAGCGCGAATTCCCTGCGCACGTGGTGCGCCTTAGTGTAAAATTATAATTGGCAATGAAATCGAAGCGCGGCGATAAATTCATCTTTTTTCATTCAGAGCGACCGAAGGGTAGCGACTGCGCGAATTGACAGCGCAGGCACTGCGCCGCCGGCTTGCAAAATTTAATGAATAATGTTATGATAGGTGTATTGATTTTGAAATGTGTACGGGTGAAAAAGAATGGCACTGATTACAGTAAGCAATTTATCAATGGAATTTGGCGAACAGCTTCTGTTCGATCATATGAATTTTGAATTACAACAGGGTGACAGAGTCGGTCTGATCGGCGTGAACGGCTGCGGCAAATCAACACTGTTTAAAATTCTGACAGGTGAGTATACCCCGACAGATGGTATCGTTGTCCTTAACAAAAATACAACAGTCGGTTATATGGAACAGCATGTTTGCAGAAATCTTGATTTTTCTGCTTATGATGAAGTAATGACCGTTTTTTCCGACCTCATTGAAATGGAAAAGGAGCTGGAAGGGCTGAATTCTCTGATCGGTTCGGTGCATGACGAAATTGACGAAATGGTTGAAAGACAAGCTTACCTGCATGATGAATTCACAAGACGAGGCGGTCTTACCTGCCGCAGCAGGGCAAGGTCTGCACTTCTGGGGCTTGGCTTTGATGATGAGCATATGCAGTTGCCGATCAGCTCGCTCAGCGGCGGACAGAGGGCGAAACTCCAGCTTGCCAAACTGCTTTTGTGCGGTGCAGATCTATTGCTCCTTGACGAACCGACTAACCACCTTGATACCGACAGTGTGGAATGGCTTGAAAATTACCTTATCGAATCAAAATGCTCCTTTATCGTCATTTCGCATGACAGATATTTTCTGGATAAAACTACCAATAAAACTTTTGAGATTGAAAACAAAAAAATGACTCGCTACAACGGCAATTATACGACTTATCTTCCGCAAAAGCAGGAACATCTTCTCAGTATGCAGCGGGTTTATGATAACACCATGAAGGAAATCAACCGCCTTGAAGGGATCGTTGAACAACAGCGACGCTGGAACAGAGAAAAAAACATCAAAACCGCCGAAAGCAAAATGAAGGTCATCGAAAGGCTTGAAAAAAATCTTGAAAAGCCCGAAAATGCTCCCTCCTCCATCCGTTTTGACCTCGGTATTAAAAATCAGAGCGGCGAGGATGTTCTGGAGCTTGACGGTGTTTCGCTGAGTTTTGGAACAAAGCCGCTGTTTGAAAATGTGGATATGGAAGTACACAGGGGCGAAAGAATTTTCATTCTCGGGCCGAACGGCTGCGGCAAAACCTCACTGCTGAAAACCATCCTCGGAAAATACAAGGCAAATTCAGGACGTATCCGTTTCGGTGAGGGTGTCAAAACAGGCTATTACGACCAGATACAGACAGGCATGGATAGTGAAAAAACCGTCTTTGACGAGCTTTCCGACCGTTTTCCTGCCATGACCAATACAGAAATCAGAAGCACACTGGCAAGATTTCTTTTCAAAAATGATGATGTATTCAAAAATCTTTCTGACCTCAGCGGCGGCGAACGGGCAAGGGTACTTCTGACGGAGCTGATGCTGGCAGGGGCGAATTTTCTTTTGCTTGACGAGCCTACCAACCATCTCGATATCAATTCCTGTGCTGCTTTGCAGGAGGCTCTCGGAGAATATGAGGGTACACTTTTAATTGTTTCTCACGACAGATATCTCATCAATGCACTTGCCGATAAGATTTTCTATCTGACCCCGAACGGTATCAGGGTATTTGAGGGCAGCTATGAAGATTTTCTGAAAAAAGCAGAACCTTTCAGAAAACCTGCTGCTGCAAAAAGCAGTGAACCTGTGCAGGAAAAACAAAGTGAATTCAAACGCAAAAAGGAACTTGATGCACAGAGAAGAAAAGACAAAGCACGGCTGAATAAGCTTGAAAAAGAAATTGCCGAAAAGGAAGATGAACTTTCTGTACTGAATTCTTCCCTGAATGACCCCGAAACAGCAGGAGATTATGAAAAGGTGCTGAAAATCACCGAAAATATTTCTCTTTCCGAAAATGCACTTGAACTGCTCTATTCTGAATGGGAAGAACTCTCGGAAAGGCTTACATAAAAAAAATAACATGAATTGCCTGATATGGTAACGCACAAAAAATTCCGCTGCCTTGGTGAAAGCAGCGGAAGAGATGTATGGTGAAGGATGATTATTTCTGATAGAGATAGGGCTTGATATCCTCATAAAAGCTTTCGGGGATATCGCCGCTTGGTACTTCCAGTGTGATAGGTTTGGAAATGTCAAGACTGATAATGCCGATCAGCGAATGGGCATTCATGTTGTAAATATCGGAAACCAGATTGATTTCCAAGGAATCATATTTGGCAATGGTATCCACAAATTCCTTGACGCTCGAAAGATTTTTGAAAAAGACCTCTGTTGTGTACATAAATAACAGCCTCCGTTTCGTTGGTGTAAAATTGTTTTTGTACTTTACGCACCGGCGGCTCGCCGGCCGTTTCAGAATAATGGTTCTGCCCGGAACAGTCTGCAATAAATTGTTCCGATAGGTTTTAACAGTTTCATTTTATCAGTATTTTTTGTTAAGGTCAACAAATAATTTTTTATTTTTGTCGCAAATTTGATTTTTCAGTTGAATTCATGATTATTTTTATGATAATCATATACTTTTTGGATATAATTTGAGGGGAAGAAATAATATGAAAGTAAAGTTTTTTACCTTGGGCTGCAAGGTAAATCAGTTTGAATCCCAGGCTATGATCAAACAGCTTTCCGAACATGGTTACGAAACAGCATCGGAAGATGAAAGTGCCGATATCACTGTCATCAATTCCTGTGCTGTAACAGCGGCAAGCGAGCAGAAAGCAATGAAGCTCCTGCGCCGTATCCGCCGGGAAACTCCCGATACGGTGATCGTTCTGACAGGCTGTATGGCTCAGACCGTAAAAGACAGCGGAAAGCTTGAAGAAGTGGATATTATTCTCGGCAACAAACGTCGCTCGGATATTATTCCCGTACTGGAGGAATATTTCTCCGGGAAAAAGAAAATGACCTTTGTTGAACAGTATCAGAAGCATGATGATTATGAAAATCTGATTGTTGACGATTTCTCTGAAAGAACAAGAGCCTTTCTCAAAATCGAGGACGGCTGCAACCGTTTCTGCTCCTACTGCATTATTCCGTATGCAAGAGGAAGAGTACGTTCCTCTTCTGTGGAATATATCAGAAAAGAAGTGGAAGGCTTTGCCAAAAACGGCTATAAGGAAGTTGTTCTGGTCGGCATTAATCTTTCCTGCTATGGCAGCGATAACGGGCATTGTTTTTCCGATGCGGTAAAAACTGCCTGTGAAGCGGCAAATGTCCGTATCCGTCTCGGTTCGCTTGAACCTGAATCTATGGATCTTGAAACGCTGAAAATTTTTGCAGAGCAGAAAAATTTCTGTCCGCAGTTTCATTTATCACTCCAGAGCGGCTGTGACGAAACATTAAAACGAATGAACCGTCATTATACAACAGCTGAATATGAAAAAATCGTCAGTGATATCCGGAGTGTTTTTGAAAATGCCGCGATCACAACCGATATCATGGTCGGCTTTGCAGGAGAAACAGACGAGGAATTTCAGAAATCGATGGCATTTGTGGAGAAAATCGGTTTTGCAAAGGTGCATATCTTCCCCTACTCACGCAGACCCGGCACAGCGGCAGATAAAGCACCCAACCAGCTTTCAAACGATACCAAGAAGAAAAGATCTGCCCTTATGGCGGAAGCGGCAGGCAGGGCAAGGAAGAAATTCCTTGCTTCTCAGGTCGGGCGAACCGAAAAAGTACTGATCGAAGCAAGAAACAAAAACGGCAAATATGAAGGCTACACGCCTAATTATACACTTGTTTATGTAGAAGCGGACGACAGTGATATCAACACAGTTGTTGATGTAAAAATCACCACAGCACAAAACGACTATTGCACAGGGGAAAAAATATGCAATACCTGAGAGAAAATTTATTTATGTCGATTATTATACATTAACCAAAGAAAGGGAGATAAAAATGAAATTCGGAACAATGAGTATTATGTTTACGGTGATGTTTTTCATCGGAATGATGGTAAACGGCGTAAAGTGGTTTATTATCGAAAAAGATTTTGACAAAAGCAGTTTTATTGCAACAGGCACATGGGCAGGACTGTTTGTGATCGGGGTAGTTTTGTCAATTTTATTGCAGGGAGTATGATTTGAAATCCGAATTGTCAGAAATTTCATATTTGTGGTTATTATGGCGATTATTTCAAAAAACAGAGCCGCAAAATGAAACTCCAGCAATCGGATCATTCTTTTTTCTGTTAAATTAAATAACAAAATCTATTGTGAAATATCCATTATAATTAACTAAAATCGATTAAAATTTCGTTAATATTTAGACAATTTGTCTATTTCACTAAAAAATAGCACAAAAATTATTGCAATTTTGACCTATACTTTATGGAAAAATAGTAGTATAATAAAACCAAGTTAAACGACTTGTATTAAACTTATAACAACATTGTCTGCCGTGTCTGTCATAAACCTGCACGGTCGGCAATAATATAGTATCGAAAGGAGCACAAGTCATGGATGTTATTGCTACAAGAAAAGAAAAGGTAATCTACAAAGACGGCGACAGCGCGATCAAAGAGTTTTCCGAAAAGTTCCCGAAATCGGATATCCTTAATGAAGCACTGAATCAGTCAAGAGTTGAGGAAACAGGTCTCCCTATCCCTGCACTGAAATCCGTTTCTGTGAGGGGCGGCAAATGGACGATCGCAATGGAATATGTTGAGGGCAAAACGCTTGAACAGATCATGGAAGAAGACCCCGATAACCTCGAGAAATATATGAACGATTTTGTTGACCTCCAGCTTGAAGTGCAAAGCAAGAAAGCTCCGTTGCTGAACAAGATCAAGGATAAGATGAACAGAAAGATCTCTTCTCTCAGCGGTGAGATCGATGCTACTATCAGATATGAGCTTCACACACGTCTTGACAGTATGCCGAACCACAACAAGCTTTGCCACGGCGATTTCAACCCGTCCAATATCATCATCGACAGCGAGGGTCATCCTCATATTCTGGACTGGTCACACGCTACACAGGGTAATGCTTCCGCAGATGCTGCAAGAACCTATCTCCTCTTTGCTCTGAAAGATAAAAAACTTGCTGACCTTTATCTTGATACTTTCTGCAAAAAGAGCGATACCGCAAAGCAGTATGTTCAGCAGTGGCTGCCTATCGTTGCAGCTTCACAGCTTGTCAAGAGAATCCCCGGCGAAGAAGAGTTCCTCAAAAGCTGGGTAGATGTCGTTGATTATCAGTGATTATTCCGACCTCCAAATTTTCAATATTTAATAAGGCGTTCTGTCACACATAAAGTGCGGCAGAACTCTTTATTTTAATGAATAATTAATAATGAATAATTAATAATTGGCAGCATGGGAAAGTTTGTTTTCCCACTGTAGTTTTGTATGAACGGCAACTTAATGCGTCCCCTCAACCCCGACTATTGAAGCTGATCTGAGCGTATCAACTCCGCCACGCCGCCATTGCACATTGTACATTGCACATTGTACATTGTTAATAGGCTATGACTTCGTGGCCGGTTTCGGTGACGAGAACCATAATTTCCCATTGGGCGGAAGGCTTTTTGTCGGCGGTGTAGATTGTCCAGCCATCATTTTTGTCAACATAAACCTTGTCTGAGCCCATATTGACCATTGGTTCGATAGTGAAGATCATGCCCGGTACAAGCAGCATTTCTTCTCCTGCTTTGGAAACATAGCTGACCCACGGGTCTTCGTGGAATTCAAGTCCGACACCATGTCCGCCGATTTCACGAACAACACTATAACCGTTTTTGACAGCGTGTTCATGCACTGCCTGACCCATATCTCCGAGGAATGTCCACGGCTGCACCTTTTCCAGTCCGATCTCTACACATTCTTTGACAACATCGACAAGCTTTCTGTTTTCCTCACTGACATTGCCGATACAGAACATTCTTGATGAATCCGAAAAATAACCATTGTAGATTGTGCTGACATCCACATTGACGATATCGCCGTCTTTCAGTACAACTTTATCGGACGGAATTCCATGGCAAACTACCTCGTTAATAGAGGTACAAACGCTTTTAGGATAACCTTCATAATTCAACGGTGCAGGAATACCGCCCATTTCAGCGGTTTTCTCTGCAACAAGGTCATCAATTTCCTGTGTTGTCATGCCGACTCTGATATTTTCGGCAACATAATCGAGAACTGCAATGTTGATTTTTGCACTCTCTTTGATTTTTTCGATCTGCTCCGGCGTTTTGATAATGCTGTGATCGGGAACTTCATGTCCCTGACTTTTGATGTAGGAGATTTTTTCATCAAACTGCGCATGGCATTTTTTGTATTTTTTGCCGCTTCCGCACCAGCACGGATCATTTCTTCCTAATTTATTACTCATTGGTCTTACCTTTCCTCCATGAATCATTTTCCTTATTATACACTTATTTTTTCAAAATGTAAATAGGTCAAAGTAAAATATCTCTAACCATCAATATTCTCAAAAAAACACTGACCGTCAGAGTTCGTCTGTCGGTCAGGTTGTATGTGGATTATAAAATTTCGAGTTTAATGTCGTTGTCGTCTGCGGTGACGTTAATAGCTGTGAGAATACCGCTGCGGCTGTCTACAATAGCAGAAGCGATCTTATCCTCTACATCCTCGCGTATCAGGTTGCGCAAGTCTCTTGCGCCGCTTCTTCCGCCGTAGGACTTTTTAGCAAGATATTTCTGAGCCTTATCATCATAAGTAAAGGTGATACCCTTTTCTTTCAGCGTATCAACATATTCGTCAAGCATCAGCTTGCTGATGGCAACAAAATCTTCCTCGGTAAGCTGTTTGAATACAATGATCTCGTCAAGGCGGCTGAGAAATTCGGGACGGAGGAACTCGGAAAGTGCCTTGCGGACTTTTTCTTCTGTTGCCTGTGCCTCGGTCTTGGCAAAGCCGAGAGCGTTCTCTCTGCGCTCACTGCCGGCATTGGAGGTCATTACAATGACGGTATTGCTGAAATTGACCTTGCGTCCCTGTGCATCTGTCAGAACACCCTCGTCAAGAATCTGAAGGAGAATATTCAGCACATCGGGGTGTGCTTTCTCTATTTCATCAAACAGAAGCACCGAATATGGTCTACGCCTTACTTTTTCCGTTACCTGTCCTGCCTCGTCATAGCCTACATAGCCCGGAGGAGAACCGATGATTTTGCTGACGGAGTGTTTCTCCATGAATTCGCTCATGTCAAGGCGGATAAGCGTTTCAGGTGTATTGAACAACTCTGTGGAAAGCACTTTGACAAGCTCCGTTTTACCTACGCCTGTCGGACCTACAAAGATAAAGGAAGCAGGTCTTCTTCTCGGGCTGATCTGTACTCTGCTGCGTTTGACTGCTGCTGCAAGAGCCTTGACAGCCTCTTCCTGTCCGATCACCTTTGCTTTGAGCTTTTCTTCAAGGTCTGCCAGCTTGTGAAGCTCGTTTTCTCTTACCTTTGAAGCAGGGATTCCCGTCCAAAGTTCGATGACGTTTGCAATATCGTCCTCGGTCACGTCTGCGAAAAGTGAATCAGGATCCATATCATCGATTTCTTTTTCCAGCTTTGCGATATCATACTGAACCGTTGCCAGTTTTTCATAGTTGATCTCGGTTTCGCCCCTGAGTTCTTCTTCCTGTTTTTTCAGTTCTTTGATTTTATCCTGTGCGGCATCATAGGCTTCAAGATTTTTGTTTCTGAGGGAAGCATGGGTACAGGATTCATCAAGAAGATCGATTGCCTTATCAGGAAGGAAACGGTCGGTGATGTAGCGTTCGGAAAGAACGACTGTCTTTCTGACGATATCATCCGCCATTTTAACTCTGTGATACTCTTCATAATAATTCTTAACTCCAAGAAGCACATCGATCGTATCCTGAACAGACGGTTCGGCAACTGTTACCGGCTGGAAACGCCTTTCGAGAGCGGCATCCTTCTCGATATATTTACGATACTCATTGAAAGTTGTCGCACCGATCACCTGAATCTCGCCTCGGGAAAGAGCGGGCTTCATGATGTTAGCGGCATTCATAGAGCCTTCGCTGTCACCTGTGCCGACAAGACTGTGTACCTCATCAATAAACAGAATGACATTTCCTGCCTCTTTCACTTCGTTGATAAGTCCCTTGATACGGCTTTCAAACTGACCTCTGAACTGTGTACCTGCCACAAGAGCTGTCATATCCAGAAGCTGAATTTCCTTGTCTTTCAGTCTGTGCGGAACATCTCCGGCGGCAATTTTCAGCGCAAGACCTTCCGCAATCGCAGTTTTACCGACACCTGGTTCACCGATAAGACAAGGATTATTCTTTGTACGGCGTGACAAAATCTGAATCACACGGTCGATTTCCTTTTCTCTGCCGACAATTCTGTCAAGCTCACCGTCCCTTGCTCTTTGTGTCAGATCGGTGCAGTAAGCATCAATATGTTTTCTGCCCTTGCGGTGTTTGGGAGCTTCGGATTTATTATTCTTTTTTTCTTCCTTCTTCTTTTCATTTTCGCTGAGCTTATCGCTGGGTGATTTTGAATTGAACAGGTTTTTGAAAAAAGGCGGAAAAGCAGGTGCACCGCCTCTGCTGAAATCATCATCCTCATCCTCGCCGATATCCTCAAAATCCTCTTCATCGGGAAAGATTCCCGAATCCGCCAGATCGGTCATCTGATCCTGAATATTCACAAGATCATCTTCAGATATTCCCATTTTTTCCATGATATCGGTCACGGGCTTGATTCCCATTTCCTTTGCACACACAAGACAATAGCCGACAGTATCAGCGGCATTAGCTGTATTGGAAACGAAAACGACTGCCGGTCTTTTATCGCATTTAGAACATAACATCATTTACTTTGATCTCCTTCCACTTCATATGCAATGTTTATATCATAACACATTTCATACCAAAATGTCTACCTTTTTTCGCATTTATCCTCCATTTTATTCTTTTTGCCGATCAGCCCCATAAACAGAATTGTATACATCACCAAAGAAAAAAGCATTGCTGCTGTTGTTACAGAAAACAAAACAACAGTCAGCATATCATTACTGATTCCCCAAACCGCCTTGAGCAGTACCAGAATTGTTACAGAAGTATAGAAAACAGCGGTAGAAAGCTTACCGTACCATTTTGCCGCAGGCGGCTTGATTTTTATGAGCAACAGTACCAATCCGCCCGAAAGCATCAGGATTTCTTTTGTAAACATTACCTCCGCAAACAGGAATATCGTCTTATCGATAAAGCTCAGACTGATCACTACTGCGATCAGAGTCAGTTTATCGGCAACGGGGTCAAGCATTTTGCCAAGCTGTGTGACCTGATCAAATTTTCTCGCGATCATACCGTCAAACATATCGCTGACAGCCGACAGCAGAAGCATCAAAGCGGCATAAACAAATTGCTTATTTACAATAAATTTCACCAAAGGCACTATCACGGCAAGTCTCAGACACGACAGCAGATTCGGCACTGTCATATTTTTTTCAATCCTCTTCCCTGCTTCACTCACCGAACCACCTCAACTTAATCAATATCAAGCAGCCATCAGTTTGGACATAATCAACTCCGGAATATTAAAACTGTCTATTGTTTTAAAGATAAAGGTTGAATCAATCGCTTTCCTCAGTTCCTCTGCCGCATCAACAGGCAGCATTACCGACATGAAATACAGAATCAGCGACATCACCATAACAATTACCAAGGCTTCCACCAATCCCAACACAGCACCCAGCACTTTATTGGTTGTACTGAGTCCCGTAACATCCACAGCCTTCATCACAGATTTGATCACAAGAGAAATAATCGTTGCAACCAGTGCAAACAGCACGATCGTAACCACTACTGTCAGCAGTCTCATCACAATCGGACGTATCATTGATTCCAGCATGACAGGAATATTCATCTCTGTTGCTGTAATTTCCGCTGTAATCTCATCGGTAAGACTTTGTTCACTGATTCCGAGCATGTCAAGAGAATTTTTCATATACCCCGGCAAGTCAGCCATCAGATCAGCGGTATACCCTGCCGTATTTGCAGCCGCATCCGTTTTCGGCAAAGCTTCCTGTATGGCACTGATGATATAATCCTTTACAAAAGCCTGATAAATTCCTGCGGAGACCAGCGACGCACCAAAAGAAGAGATCACCGCAGAAATCGCAGTTCCAAGCAGTTCCATCACGGAATGAACAAGTCCTCTCTTGTATCCCCCTATTATCAGTATTGCCGTAATGACAACGATTATTAAATCAATCATAAAATTCAATTCCTTCACTTCCCTATTTTATTTTACTTCTCTACTATACCACATTTTTCCCTAAGCTACAAGAATATATTTATACATAGTGAGCGTATATGAAGTCTTGTTCTCACGTCACACTTTTATTATAAAGTCAACGATATTCAATGCTCAATGTACAATGAATGACATGGGGGAAATGGGGATTTTGGGGATATTTTTAAAAAGTACCTCTGCCCCTATATATATTTTTTTAAAAAAATTCGCTAATCTTTGGGGTATAGAACGGTTTGTAAAAACTCCCCATTTTCCCCACCTTATTTCGCAATCTCCGCTAAAAATCTATGGTTTCAGATGGGGAGTTTTCTTTTCAGCTGTCTTTTCGATGGGGAAAAACGGTCAAAAAATTGGGAGTTTTATTTGTGATTTCCCCACCTTTGCCACAAAACAATGTGCAATGTACAATGAATAGCATGGAGGAGTTTATTTCCCCCACGCCGCCATTGCATATTGTATATTGAAAAAAATCGGTCGGAAAGATGTACTCTCCGACCATAATATGCAATGAATTTGTATTTGTTACGATTGTTTCTTGTCGGTGATCTTCTTTTCCGTACCGTCAAGAATACGTTTGATATTGTCCTTATGCTTGATGATGATAGCCGCTCCGTTGATGAAGGTCAGAACAAAGACGCAGACAATAAACATCGGTGTCGGGAAGACAGGCGGTGAAAGGAAGGGAAGAAATCCTATGCTGTCAAGCAGTCTGACACCTGCCGCAAGAAACGGATAGCTTCCTGCACAAACCAGTGAGCATTTGGAAATCGTTTTCGTTATTGCAAACATTACCGCAAACACCAGCAGTTCCAGAACCAATACTCTCCAGTCAGTCATAATAATGACCGCCGCTGTGGTAACAACACTCTTGCCGCCCTTGAACTTATAGTAAATCGGGAACATATGCCCCAGAACAGCAAACAGACCCGCTATGTACATCAGTAATGCCCTGATTTGTAATTCTTCCTCTGTGCTGAAATTCAGCGTCAGAAGATACGGTATCAGAATCGACACAACGCCTTTCAGAAAATCTCCGACAAAGGTAATAATGGCAGGTCCTTTTCCCACACAGCGCAGAACATTGGTAAATCCTGCATTTCCGCTTCCGAGTTTTCGGATATCCTCATGCTTTACAATTCCTGTCACAATAATCGATGTATTGACACTGCTGACAAGATAGGCACATACTGCCGCAATCAGTGCCAGATGCCAGTATTTTGTAAAAAATTCAGTTAACAATTCCAATTATATCATACCTTTCCTAAATTAAAGGATTTAGGATTCAGGATTCAGAATTCATGTTCGCTGTTATCTGACTTATACCTACAGTACTAATCTCTGTCACCTAAATCCTAGCCCCTAGTCCCTTATAACTATTATTTCTTTTCATCACTGCGTTCCCTTATCACAAAACGAATCGGTGTTCCCTGCATACCGAAAGTTTCACGGATACGGTTTTCAAGATATCTTTGATATGAAAAATGGAATAACTCCGCATTATTCACAAAAAATACAAATGTCGGCGGCTTTACGGAGGCTTGTGTGACATACATGATTTTCAGCCTTCTGCCCTTGTCTGTCGGCGGCTGAACTCTTGCCGTTGCTTCCGCAAGAAGATCGTTGAGCATACCTGTTGTAATTCTCATCGCCGCAGAATTCACTACCGTTACGATCAGCTCAAACAGTCTGTCCAGTCTCTGACCTGTTTTCGCAGAGATAAAGATGAACGGCGCATAAGACATATAGGCAAATTCCGTTTCCAGCTTCTTGCGGTATTCATTCATTGTCTTGTCGTCTTTTTCTACAGCGTCCCACTTATTCACAGCAATAATACAAGCCTTTCCCGATTCATGTGCCAATCCTGCGATTTTGGTATCCTGCTCGGTAACACCTGTTACCGCATCGATCATAATGACACATACATCACTGCGCTCGATTGCCATTTTCGCACGGATAATACTGTATTTTTCGATCTCGTCCTCCACCTTACTCTTTCTCCTGATACCTGCGGTATCGGTCAGGCGGAATCTTCCGTACTTGTTCTCTATTGTAGAATCGATACTGTCTCTTGTCGTGCCCGCAATATTGGAAACAATACAGCGGTTTTCGCCTGTAATTTTATTGATGAGCGAGGATTTTCCTGCATTCGGTCTGCCAATAACTGCTACCTTAATGGCATCATCCTCTTCCTCTGCTTCTCCCTCTTCGGGCAGGTTTTCAAAAACGGCATCCAGAAGGTCGCCCGTGCCGTGACCGTGTACAGACGATACCTGGATCGGGTCGCCCAGCCCCAGATTATAGAATTCGTAAAAGGCAGGGTCAGGCTCTCCGATTCTGTCACATTTATTCACGCAAAGTACGATAGGTCTGCCGCTTTTTTGCAGCATTAACGCAACCTCTTCATCAGTCGCTACTACACCGCTTTTGACGTCTGTCACAAACACAATGACATCTGCCGCATCGATTGCCAGCTCTGCCTGTCGACGCATTTGTTTTAATATGATATCATCGGAATACGGCTCGATTCCTCCTGTATCTACGACAGAAATTTTTCTGTTTCTCCATTCACATTCTCCGAAAATTCTGTCCCTTGTCACGCCCGGGGTATCATTGACGATTGCAACACGCTCGCCAATAAGTTTATTAAAAAGTGTTGATTTGCCGACATTAGGTCTGCCGACAATCGCTACTACAGGAATTGCCACATTCATTCCTCCTTGTAAAAAATATAGAGAAGGAGTCAGCTCCTTCTCTATAACACTTTTGCCGTTAAGCCTCTGTGTTGATTACAACTCTGCCTTTATAGATACCGCAGCTTGTGCAGGCTCTGTGAGCAAGCTTATATTCGCCGCAGTTCGGGCACTTTGCAAGTGCAGGAGCGTCAAGCTTCCATACTGATGAACGTCTCTTATCTCTTCTTGCTTTAGAAGTTTTTCTCTTAGGTACTGCCATTTCAATAACCTCCTTG
>CACYDD010000377.1 GCA_902773065.1 uncultured Ruminococcus sp.
CCGTTTCCGGTGAGCCACTGTGTGAGCAATGTAGCATAGAAGCGCAAATTGGAATGTTTTCCATCTTTCAATCGTCCCAGAGTGCTTGGCTCATATGTTTCCCAGTCAAACGCATCACATAGTTTTTCAAGGAATTCCAGAGTGGGCTGGAAACCGACATAACCATATACGTTAACTTTCGGGTAATCTAACCCCCCTACAATCGCATTCACTAAACGATCAATTTGATCGACGGAAATATTGATATCATCATCAGGTTCGTTCTGACGTCCAGTGAAGGTTTCCCGAATGGAAATTATATCTCCGACCGTTAACACCGTCTCAAATTCCTTACTTACCCGTCCGGTCTTGCCGAGCATTATATCCCGGAGCAGAATGTTGGCCATTTTTCGCATCAACGAGAATTCCTCGTTCGTCTGGTCCTTCATCTTCTCCAGCTTTGTCTGACCTTTTTTCAAGCATTCGACTACATATTCTTTTTCCTTTTCTCCGATCGTCATGACCGATAAGCTCTGAGGCTCAACTTCCTTCTGCAAGAGAGAAACATAGTTTTTTGGTTCTATGTTTACTTCGGGGAGACACATAAGGAATACATTTCCATAGAGGGTATACTGAAGACGCCCAACACGTCCGATTAGATTCCGAAATTCTACTGCGGACATGGGGTAAGAGCCATTTTTATAATCCGTGATGAACAGATTATCTGCAGGAAGATTTACGCCCTCCAGCAAAGTGCTGGTGCAGAATATTGTATGAATACCGCCATCTTTCTTTCGGAAGAGTTCCTCAATGCGCAGCCGAATACTCGTCGGCAAATAACCAACATGGTATGCGACCCCTTTTTCTACAGTCCCTGCAAGATAATAGTCCTCATGCACCTGCTCTCTGATTTCTTCTGCTAAAGCATGCAGATCAGGATCGTTTTGTTCTTTCAGCCCATCCGCATACTCACGGGCAAACTCGACTACTTTGACCTTTGCATTGCAATAGATAAGGTTTTTCTTTCCGGTACCGAGTTCATCCACAAACGAGTGGAATGTTCTACTCGGGTCAAAAGAGGATATTGTGTGCAGTTCTTGAGTCAAACCATTATAATAACCGAGCTGTCCAGCTTGAAGGTCAATCAAGAATTTTTCCTGACTTACCGGTGTGAATGCCGACGTCATCTGGACTCTTTCACCCTCAATACTGCTGGGTATCAGTTCCAGATAAACAGCCGGATTCGGAATGTGAGGAGAGGCAAATATCACATTAGGACGTTGTTCTTTTCGATACAGCATCCCAACAATCTGATAGTAAAACGCGCTGCGGCCCTCTTTTTCAGAGATATTCTGTGCTTCATCAATAAACAAGTAGTGAATCGGTATGTCGTCATAACCAATCAGCTGGTACATCAATCGCTCGGGAGTCATTACGAAAATATAGTGGTGCGCATTTTTTTCTTGGAGAATAACTGCTCCGGCAGAAACAACAATCCTATAATCATATTGCCGAAGCATGGCTCCCAGATTGTCAGCGAGTTCCTTTGAAACCTCATTTATCAGCGCTTTCGTCGGTACGATAATTGCAAAATTACTGTCGGGACTTTCCTTTATCCGCTCACGGATAAAAGTCCTCATAACAAACGATTTTCCCATAGATGTCGGACCGGAATAACTGAAAAACGTGTCCTCTGACATATGATCAAATACAGCTTTCTGAGAACGCAAGAAATAGCTATCCTTTTCAGACGGTATTCGAAGATAATCTTTTGATATTTCAGCCGACAGTCTATCAAGAACATTTACTTCAATGAAATCAGGTACACTGTGCTGAAGACCAATATAGTTGCTGGTATTGGATAATACGGAACCCATCACATAACGAATTTGTTCATCACCAGGTTCAGTCGTATCCAAAAGAGTAATCAGTTCCTGCGCTAATGAACGATGTTGCTCTGAATGGTCGGTTCCTATAGATTTTGATAGAAGATCTGCAAATCGGAGCGTGTCTTCGATATCAACAGCTTTTCGGACTGTTCCTTTAATTTGAAATAGCTGCAGGAAATAGTTATGGAGCAAAGCATCATAGAGTTCATTCAAGTATTCATTTTTCTCGATGCCGGTAAAAATTGCATATCCAAGGGAGGTACTTGATTCAGTCATTCCTCTGCACCTCCCAGCAATAACTCGTCCATTATCCGCTTCTTGTCCTTTTCTGCATCATTAAAGGGCAGGAAATAGAAATAGTATGAGTGCATACCCAGGTTCAGTTCAGCGGCTTTCTGTTCGATATAGGGTATTACTGCTTTGATATCAGCCTCCATCTTTTTTACTGCATCGCGTCGGAAGGCATCGTTGTCATCTGCCGCCAGGTTAAGCGAGTAACCGATAAAAACCCCAAATGCCATATCTGGAGCAGAGTGACGGGCTTTATTGGGGATGAGGATCTGCCGTAGCCAAGCTGTCGTTTCTTCATCAAATGTATGGTTGAGTAAAGTACTGTCCACCATCCGTCGTTCGATGACTTTTCCATTCTTGATAGCAGCAAGAACTTCGAATGCGGCATCTATGCCATCTGTTATTTCCCCGGTAATACTGGATGCACCAAATACCAACTGAAAATTGGTCTCACCATTTACCTTGCGTTTTAGGAGATGAACACAGTCACTTTTACTATTGAACTGGCTGGCCGCCGTGCTGATTTCAACTTTACTAAGCAATTTTGGAGCATGCAGTCCCTCTTCCATGAATGTAAAGAGCAGCATTTCTCCGAGTTCATTACCTGTGCCTTTCTGGTCAGGACGACCATTTGCTTTCATAAGCCTGAGTGCTTTTGCACCTATGCTCATGATTTTTTTCTTATCATAAAAATCTTGTATCTGGGTCCGGGAATAGACATACATTCCAACACAATCAAACAGGTATTCATTTAACGCCATATAATCGAACGCGGAATCCGAGATATCCAAATAGTACAGACAAATCCCGCTCTTGTTTTTTAGGCTCAGAGCTCTGCCATGATTAACTTCGCGGAACACTGCCGCGAAGTCACTATCCTTCAGAGTGCAGTCTAATTCTTCGGTTTCAACAATAACCGTTGATTCGATGCGGATATGATCCCGATATTGTTCAAACCCATCAACATACGCCTTGGTAACCTGACTGATTGTGCTTTTGCCAGTTTTGTTTTCGATTTCTGTTACAGTATACAGGAAAACATCAGCTAAGAATTCGGAGGGATTAAACGTGGTCATCAGCACAAGATCAGCGCGACTCATGCGTCCGATTTTGCTATTATCTTCGGTGATACTGGAAAGCGCCATGGACTGAAGAGCAAGCATGGCAAGTGGTACCTTTTCAGGAGCTAACAGAGGAATCACATATTTCTGCATCCCCGCAGAGATGGTTTCCGGGCTGATAGACTTTGCTGGATCAATGACATCTGCCGGTGATAAGTTGTCAGTACAGGAAAGCAGACGGCTAACAGCACTATCGTTAGCCTCCAGAAAACTGCCATAGTACTCATCGATCGTCATTACAAGAGCACCGCAGAGGGTCTTGTTGTAGACTTTTGGCTTTGAGCATTCTTTCAATACTTTGGCCAGTGCCGCAAAACAAAGCACCACAGGCAAGCCCTCCTCTCCGTGATCATTCCTCATTCTTAACAAAATCAACAAGATCGCTTATGTTGCAATCCAGTTTTTCACATATTCTACCAAGCACATCTAAGCTCACCGCCTCACCTCGGCCCATTTTAGCTATGGTAGACGAGTTTATCTTGGTTAATGCCATAAGGTCTTTTTTCAACATGTTTTTATCAATCAATAACTTCCAGAGCTTGTTATAACTGTATGTCATGGATTCGCCTCCATCCCAAAGTCGTGCCACTGAAAAGGTACATAAAGATAATATAATTTATTTTATACCATAGAAATGCACAATTTACAATACGGACTCGGAATTCTCTAATGAAAACTTTGAGAACTCCGAGACTGTTTCTTTTTCCCCGGGCATCCAAGTCAAATCCAAGTTTGTCCCAAGTCCACTCAATGTAAATCAAATATGCCTTTGGCTAAAATGCTGATAGTGAGTTGCAACCCACAATTCACAGGCTCAGCCGAAGGCCAAGGCTGGACCGGAAAGAAGTAATGAATGCCAAACAGAGACAAAGAAAACTGGATTATCAACATCCAGAACGTCGCCACGGCTGTGGCAAGGGAACTCGGCTGGGAAACCGTAAAGTATGTCCTTGCTGAGTATGGAGGAGGAGCTTCCAGCATCGAAACCCTACATCCGAGCTACTACGAATCGGTCTACAATTCGCTCTTCGACTATGAAGTGGGCTTGAAGGATTGATTCATTTTCCCGCTGACTACGCCACACCTTTCCGGCCGGAAGGTGTGTGCGCATCAAGCCAGGTACGAAGAGGTGTTTAGTACATTATTCCAATATGAAGCAGATTGTAAAGACTGAAGGCTAAAGACGAAGCTTCGCTCTCCGTCTGATAATGCGCCAGAAGAGCTTCGGATCATCACCCTGAAGCCTCTTGAACCATCTGGGCTGACCCTCTGGATCCGCTTCCAATTCCCTGAGCCGTCGATAGTATACCAGTCCAACCACCTGCTTGCTCAGTTTCCACTCAAGCATCGCGGAGACGTCCGAATAAGAATAACCGTCTTCCAGGATCATCCTTACCACAGCGTTTTCAAGCCTGTGTGTTGTTCGACTGTAAGGACTAGCGAATGAGAAGGAGGGATAGAAAACACAGCCGCATCCAGGCGATAAGCATTTATTCTTTCTGAATTCCAATGAGATGGTAATGACTGCAGCATCATCGTTTCGTGGAATGATATCAAGGTAATCCCTGTGCATCTTCCCCTGATTGCGGATTTCGCCACTACCACACTTGGGGCATTGCGGAAACGTTCTCTTGGGAATGCAGAAAAAGTGGTCGTCATCGCCGATGCCTTCGATCACGAGAAGCTCCGGTACATTTAGTTCTTCTGTTCGAACCAAGTCTGTCTGGTGCTTCACCACAGTCATCCGGATCGCCTCCATGCGCCATTGAAATGGGGGTTATATTTTACCACCAAATTCTTGACGAATAAACAGTAAAAAAAGATGCTTTCTGATATGGTGTAAAAGCCCACGAGGGCCTCTGTCCCGAGCATGACATTAAACCGCTTGCCGGATCTGAGGTTCCTGTTTCACTGATCACGGAGCAGGGTGCAAGGTAGCCAAAGTGAAGGCCGTCGCATATTACTAAACGTCCCAGCAAACCTGCTGCTGGTCACCGACTTCGGGGAAACCCAGAAAGGTGACCAATGAGCAAAACTCAGTTCACA
>CACYDD010000378.1 GCA_902773065.1 uncultured Ruminococcus sp.
TCTTTCGGGTAAAAATACAGAATTACCTTCTGACCTTGGAAATCTGCAAGGCTTCTCATTTCTCCGTTCTGGTCCGGCAGGGTAAAGTCCGGGGCTTTGGTTCCTTCCTTTATCATTTTGATTCTCCAATAGTTTTGAGTAATACCCTTCGTTCGAAATCTCCAATGTTGCCTTCGTTGTGTAGGGTTGGAGCGGCAATGCAATCAAAGTAATAATTATTCCTCCGGATCCTCTACGATTTCAACATTTGCCGCTACCATTTTTTCGTAAAGAGAATCTTCTGCCTTCTGTAGCTCATCAGATAGTTCAAACATAAAGTCTTTCATTACGTTATATCGAATATTACGATTAGTATGTTTGTTTAAGCCTTCTGATGACGCCAGTTTATACTTTTTAAGCCAATCGAACAGTGTTTTTTCTGCATCATTAATTTCGGATGTCAAATCTAAATCATTGCTGAACTCAGAATATAGCTTTATGAACTTTTCCAGATTATTTGTATGGTCGGTAGACACTTTTATGTCTTTTCGAAGCATATAAAAGATCACTGAGAACAGTGTATATAATTGTGTCTTCTTCTTCAAAAATTTGGAAGCCTGATCTGAAACAAAAAAATGAGGCAGAATATCAATAGCTGCTAATACTGCTTCTTTATCTTTTTCCGCATCTTTATATCCTGTCTGCAATTCTTCATATGCTTGATTTAATGCAGATTGATCAGTTTGGTCGATTATCCCTTTTCTAAAAAGCAGCAATAATGATGCACAAAACTCAACATCTTTCATCCTCTTTATATCAGTTGTGGTGAATAGCCTATACCCCTCCCATATCGGATTCTCCGACAATTCACGGGCCAGTGAAGCAAACTCACCAGACATACTATTTCGTTTTTCCTGATCATTAAGATTATAATCTGTCAAGTTTAAACGATTGAACATAGTAATAATGTCTTTTCGTGAAGCTTTTGGATCTATATCAATAACCATCAATTGATAGTTCCAAAAAGAAGTTTTGTCTTCTGGATCGAGATCTTTAAAAAACTTGTTTGAATATGATTGCTTAATTCCATTGTCTAATAATGCTTGTGGTTTCAATTTGAATTCATTATTGATATAGGAGTAAATAGCTTTTATCCTTTGCTGACCATCGACAATATGTGTAATAGATTCTCCTGTCTCCGGATCTGTTGATGCCTTCCAAAAAAACAACTCTGGAATAATCAAATTAAGCAGAATTGTCTCTATCAGACGAATTTTGTCTTTTTCGCTCCATACAGATCTTCTTTGATATGTATCATCAACCACAAGCTTCTGCTCATTAAACATCCGGTATATTTCACTTACTGATTTGCGATTTGGATTAAAACTAAACATTATCTTATCTCCTCCAATGCCTTTTTCGCTTTTGCTATACCAATTATCTGATAATCCTCCAGGTCCTCCCAACTTCTATATATTCGGTATGTTATAGGATGTTCAAATCGAAGTTGATCCTGCAAAGAAACATTTATTGGATCAACCATCTCACTCCATTCTTCCCGAATCTGATCTATTTTTAATAGGTTTTTATCGTTTATATAACCTCTAAATACAGAGGACGTAAGATAGCGAAAATAGTATTGATTATATATACCTTTGACATGTCTTAATTCGTCCCAAAAATGTGTAAAAAGCCTCTCCGAAACAATCGCGATATCTATATCAGAAGACTCCGTATTATCGTCCCTCTCATGAAATGGCTGTAATACCTTATGTGGTGATAAACTATAGCCCGTCTTTGCGCTTCCAACTATCTGCAAACTATGAAAATGAATTTTTAAATGAGAGGAGACAATTTCTTTGAAAAAATCCATTTTCTCAATTATCTCAGTCGGAGGTGTCTGAAGATAGTTTGAAAAATACCAATTGTTCGATTTCACAATATGTTTCAAATAAAACTCTTGCGGTTCAAGGAGCAATAAATCTTGTCGCAATTTCTCCTGATCGTTCATTCTCATTCATCCTTTTCTTTCTGATGCTCACATATCCATTCCATCAATTCTTGAGCCACTCCAAGTGCAAGCAAATAAGGGACACCGTTACCAACCATTTTGAACTTCGCAGAGAGCGGTAAATTGTTTGGTAGAGAGAATTGTTCTGGTAACGATTGTATTGCAAGCGCTTCCGCAACGCTTATTCTTCTTGGCTTATATGGATGTAAGTGTACTTCATTATTCCCATATGCTGCTGTAGGAGAATATCTCCATCTATGAAGTCTCTTAAATGATTTACCATTCGATTGTCCTTCAGGAATGGAAAGGAATCGTTTTTTGTTTTTTGCCACAAATACATCTTTTCCATTAGGATGATCATCAACTCTGTTTTTTTCAAACCAGTATTGGACTGTCAACTCCTGGATTATTCCTTTTGGCATATTCAAACTTCCGTTCTCTATAAATTGGTCAACCGATGGCCACGGGAGTGAATTAATCACATTAATATTATATTTTCTTTTCTTTCCAATCTCATAATGTAACCGTTTTCCGAATTTTTGACGGCTAAATCCGATCAATATCAACCTATCTCTAAATTGTGGAGTTCCGTACTCAATTGCATTTTCTATTGAATCAAAAAGTGTATACCCTGCTTTATAAAGCCGTTTTTTGATTTTTTCGTAATATTCTCTATGTTTTTTTGTTTTATACAATCCCTTGACATTTTCAAGTACAAAAAAATCAGGTTTTCTCTTGATGATCAGACTTACATAAACAGTTGTAAGGTGACCGTTTTTTCCTCTTTCGCCTTCATTTTTACCCGCAGTTGAAAAGTCAGGACAGGGAGGGCCACCTATAAATCCTTTTATCATCCCATTGTGAGATTCATATTCCGGGAAGGTTTTTTTCCATACTTCATCCGACAGATACTCTTTCACATCTGTATTACTATAGCCGTATTTGGGTATATGCCCGCTGTTTCGTCTTGCATATTGATACGACTGCAAAAATCGATCATCATACTCATCAACAAAAACAATGTCAAAGCCGGCATTTTCAAATCCCAGATCCAGAAACCCCACCCCGGAGAAAAATGAATATACCTCTATTGGCATAACTATTCTCCTCTTTTGATCAGTCTATTATATTTCAAGATATTTTTTATCAGAATTAAAAAATTCTTCGATCCGTGCCTCAACATCACCTTTAACTACACTATCCTTTTGCATTGTTTTTAACGTACACTCCCAAACAATCAAACACTTTATTCCCTGGCTCTTAAGTTGCTTCTTGACTGCTACATCCCTTTCCTGGTTCCTTTGAAATTTTTCTTTCCAAAATGTTTCTCGAGTTTGAGGAGTGCTAGCGTATTTACAGCCATAATGACGATGCCAAAAACAACCGTGTACAAATACTGCCGTATTATATTTTTTCAACCACATATCCGGATGCCCTGGGATTTTGTCAGAATGTATTCTATATCTGAATCCTCTGGAAAAAAGCAGTTGTCGAAGATACATTTCTGGCTTAGTATTTTTCCCTTTAACCATCTTCATATTACGGCTACGTTGTTCTGGTGTTATCCGATCCGCCATTCTATCGGCCTCTTTTCTATTGCTGCTTCAATGCATTCTGCCAAACGGGAAATCTCCGATTCATCCTGATGCACTGTTACCCTCATAAGATGCTTCACATCTATAAGTATTCCCTGGATTCTTTCGTATGTTTCTTCATTGGATTTCCATGTACTAATGGCTTCCCCAATGGATAACATAGAGTCTGAGTTCTTCCAAAGCTCGCTCTTCTTATTAAAGGGCATCAAAAATGCATTATATACTGTAGGCGTCTTTTTTTTACTTGAACCAACTGTAAGTTTCTCCTGACCAGATATAAATTCCCCGTATGTAATCTGTTTATTGATGGATGTAGATTCCGGAAGATCCCATGGCCGTCTAGTAGCTCCATATTTATAATATTTTGCATCCAGAACATATATATTATCATTCCATAGCATAATGGAATCTGGCTCCAAACATGCATTATCGTTATATTTGTCATCTAGGAGCCACATGGTTTTCGGGAAATAAGCTGACTTTTCTTCGATACCAAAAACTCTGTCTATCAGAGCCTCCCACACATACTCAAATCGATAAGTCCCA
>CACYDD010000379.1 GCA_902773065.1 uncultured Ruminococcus sp.
ACGCTGTCCGTTGTATTCTGATCGCAATCGGGATATTTTTCCCTGATTTTTTTTTCAAGCAACCGCCTTAGGTCTTCTTTTCCTGAATTCAGGAGTTTTTTTCCGTCTGAAGGAATAAAATATTCCGTTATAAACTTTCCGTTTTTGCCATTAATATCGTCCAGATAATGTCCAAACTCATGAAAGAATCCGGCATAATCACCTCTTTTATCTTCTGTTGTCTTTTCTGGATTTGTCCAGTTGAAATTAATTGTATCAATAACGGAATCATAAGACGAACCACCTTCGGTAAAAGAAAGATTGACGCCTTCTACGTTATCCAAAAATAAAGAACGATAAGGCTCCTCAGCATTGTAAACAATGTACTTTATATTGTCAATATCGGTTTGATATTGCCCACCCATTGGCTCAAAAAAAGCATTCATATCTTCCTTGTAATCCGGGAAAATAGTTTCAAACAAGGTAATATACTCACCCTTACGGTTTTTATTCGTTTTTATATCCGGATCTTTTGCTAAACAATTCTCCAAATAAGTATAACCGTACGACTTATAAAGTTCACTCTCTTGAATTTTTTTTACAGAGTTTTGATAGCAAAAACGTGAATTACCCGTAAAGATACAATTGCGATACTTCTGTAAAAGATTTGAATAACCTACAATTAGATTAAGCCGATTGTTGAATGTAACATTATAACTTTGATCAAGAGCATTTACGTTTACAAATATTTCTTCAATTTTCTGCGCAGAAACATTATCCTTATCTATCATTGCCAGATGATAAGTATTGATTGCGCCAAGACTTTTGATAGCCCCAAAAACATTAAAATGCATTTGTAGATAGTTTAAAGCCTTATCGTCAAACCAATCTTTTGCTGATTCAATCACATTGTCCGGTTCAACAATCTTGACCATAAGCAGAAGCTTATGCTTCTCAAATGCGGAAAAATTCCGTTTCATCCTTATCACCCAATCGCATCATTGTACTGTGGTTAACATGACTTAAACTTTACACATTTCAGTCAGACAATCAATCAATTCATTTAAACCATGTGGTTTGAAAGATGACATACCAATTCCTTTTCCTCTTAGAACCGCGCCATTTTTATACTCAGAATAAAAGAACCAATTGGAAGAGCCTGTTCCCTTATTTTCTCCGGTATAATCATCGTACCATTCAAGGTTCACATTATCCTTCAAAATAATATTTATCTTTTTTATTTCATCCTTGGAAAGATCTCTGCTGTATCCATAGTTGCTTACAAAATATGGTACACGTGGAGCAATTCCATAGTATAATTTTCCGCTCTTTAAATCTACAAGCCACTCCCTTGATTGAGTGTTAATGTGCTTTTTCAGATAAAACGAAATAATATCACTAGATTTGCATTTTTTCATCATTTTTTTATTCTCATCAACTGCCCATAGATACGTAAAGTCATTAATCAATTCCTTTGTCTCGCTGTTTTGAATAAATTTCATATCTGATTGTTCGCCTTCCTTAGTATTTTCTTCACATGAGCTAATGGTGCTTGATAAGGTGTCTATTAAATTGTTTTCCGCTTTTATAGAACTGCAGGAAGGAATAATTAATAAGATAGCAACCACCATTAAAAACAAAAAACATCTTGTCATATTTTCTTCTCCAACATATCTTTCGCCGCATTATCAAAGCTCTCTGTAGTACCCGGTAAATAGGTTTCATACAAAGCACGTGACTTAGCATCTCTGCGGATACTCACAGAAAAATAAGTTGCAAACGATTCTTTTGCAGCACAATTACCCTGTTTAATCAACTTACCTTCTTTATAAGCATAATAATAGTCATCGCCATGCTGATATAAACCGGAAACACCTTTACCAGTATCAAATGAATTTTCCCCGTAAAGACCATCCGCCAAAAAATTGGTAGAACCGTCATATGTATCAGATGGACCGTCTGCCTTGGCACTATTAAGCTCATCGAAGAATACTGTCTGAACAGTAATTGCATCCTGTTTAATTGAATCATCATCAATTTCAGTATAATTAGGCAAATTACCTTTGACCAGGCGTTTAGTTATCTTTTCCACTCTATCATCGCTGTAATCTGGAAATGTTTCTTTAACTTTTGATTTAACCACTTGTTTAACATCGTCATCTATAACCTTGACAAAGTCCTTCCCATCAGATGTGACATAAGTATCGGTAAAGCTCACCTTGTTACCATTAGTGTCCCTTGCATAACGATCATCCAGATAATGGCCGTATTCGTGAAAGAAGGTTGCATACTTCCCGCGAGGATCCCCCTCGAAATACTGATTATCTGTCGTAATATCTATATTAATAGTCCCCTGATTAGGACGATAATACGCAAACTGCTTTTCGTCGTCACCATCTTCAGGATGCGGAGCAGTGTAACCCCATTTTGCGTCTCCCACATTATCCAAAAAAAGCGAACGATACGGTTCCTCAGCAGTATAGACAATATATTTGATATCGTCTATATCCGTCTGATGATCATCTTGGATCGGCTCAAAAAATGTATTCATATCCTCCTTGTAATCCGGGAAAATAGTTTCAAATAAAGTAATATACTCCTCCTTACGGTTTTCATTTGTTTTAATATCCGGATCTTTTGCAATGCAATTTTCCAAATAAGTATAACCGTATGACTTATAGATATCACTTTTTTGAATTTTATCTACAGAGTCTTGAGAGCAAAAGCGAGAATTGTCCGTAAAGATACAACTGCTATACTTTTGTAAAAGATTCGAATATCCTACAATTAAGAAAAGCCGATTATTGATAGGCTCCTTGTAGCTTTGATCGAGAGTTTTCGCGTTAGCAAATATTTCTTCAATTCTCTGCGCGGAGACAGTGTCCTTATCTATCATTGATGAATGAAAGGAACAAATTGCTCTAAGACTTTTGATAGCTCCTATAACAAAATAACGCTGTTGCAAATCGAATAATGCCGTATTCTCAAACCAATTCTCTACCAATTCAAACACACTATCCGGTTCAATAATCTTGACCATAAGCAGGAGCTTACTCTTCTGAAATTCAGAAAAATCTCGTTTCATACTACCACCTGCTTACTTATTTTTGACTGACGATGATCTATCAGCGGCCTTGGTATTTTCAATTGCCTTGCTTGCAAAATCACGACTTGCTCTAATCAGTTCCGCCATCTCATTCTTTGTCGTTTGCAGGGCATTC
>CACYDD010000380.1 GCA_902773065.1 uncultured Ruminococcus sp.
ATTGCCGAACACATTGTTGTGAAAGTCAGAGATCTGCACGATGGTAAAACCATCAAAGCTTTCCGGCAGTTTTTCGGAACAAACATCATAGGTTGTGATATCAATTCTTTTGTTTTCAAAATAGATCCATACTGCTGCAAATATCAGAGCAACCGCTAAAATAATCCAGGCAATCATTCTGATTGTTTTTGCCTTGCTGTTTGATTTTAGTTTCTGCGTAAGCTTCACCTGATTTCTTATTTTCTTATTTTTCTGAAAAAACTGCTGTCTGCTTCAAACGGGATCTGCAGATCGTATCCTGATTTTATCATTTCCTGAAGTTTGATCAGCAGTAAATTCACATCTGTATTCATGGCAGATGCCGTCTGTGCAATATCAAAACCCCGGCGGGCGCAGGAATAAACTTCGTTGCTGTCCAGAAGCAGGTGTGCTGCAAATACATTGGCTTCATATTCGATTTTGCTGTTATTCACGGAGAAGAGACTGAACTCCTGCAAGCCTGTCTGTGCAGCAAGCTCTCTGTGTCTCTGGTCATGTCCGATCTCATGCGCCAGAACCATCTGCTCAAGATTTTCGTCCATCCTGTCGTTCAGGAAAATCATTCTATGCTTCCACTGATAAGTATACATGCCGAGAAGATGCTTAAAATCTGAACGGTAATAGATCCTGAGGCCAAGCATTTCGGCGATCTTTTTTGCATTTCTTTCGCCGCTGCGCTTTACCAGTGTATCAGCCTGCAAAAATATCTCATCCGGGTTCATTCTTTTCCCTCTGTTCCTTTTTTGGCGCATATTTTTTATTGTCAGCTTTGCAGTCAAAATAAGCTTCAGTCAGTGCACGCATGACAGCGTCTTTGTCCTCATCAGACAGCTTACCGCCTGCAAACATTCCCACAAGCTGAGAAACCAGCTGCTCTGCCTCTTTTCTGCCGCCCGAGCCGTACTGTTCTCCTGCCTGCAGAACAAATTCCTCGTCCTCCGTCAGAAGGTAGTTGACATCGCACCCGAAAACTTCTGCGAGCTTATGATACATTTCGCGTTTGCGGGGATAACGTCCGTCTTTTTCGTAGCTGATATAATTTCTGCGGCTGATTCCTACTGCTTCTGCTACTTCACTCTGTTTCATGCCTTTGCTTGTTCTGAGTTGGATCAGTTTTTCTCCGAATTTCATACTGTTCCCTCCAAAGGTGATTTATTAATTCACTTTAGTTATTGACAAGTGCATTTGAAAGGTTTATAATAAATCCAAAATGAGTATTGATACTGCATATATCATACTACAGTCCACCCAATAAGTCAAGAATTCGCCGATTTCAATTACGCTACAACATTTCACAAACCGTTAGTTTAACGCCGCACCATAAAATGGATAGTTTATTTCTCACTATACAATAAATTGTATATGAGTTTTTTGACAAATTGTAGGGATGGAGTTATAATAATATCACATAATGAAAGTCAGAAGGAGGAGTCAATATGGCACGCCGGAAGCACCAGAAAATCAAGATTCTGAGAGTAATGGATTATATCAGAGCCTCAAAAGGGGAGAGTCAGGCTCTGACAATCAAACAGCTGTGTCAGATGCTGCTGGAGGAAGAAATTCCCTGTGACAGACGTACACTTACCGATGATATTGATATTCTTACAGAGTATATCAATGAGAACCCGAACTATGATTTCATTATACTTTCAAAAAATACGGCAAGAGGAAAGGCTTTTTATTCGGAACTTAAGCCGAAAAAAGAACCGCGTATATTTACAGACAACGAACTGATCCGTATGATCTGCGGTCTTAATAGTCTGAAGCTGACAGAGGATGTTTCTGGGAGCGAAGTAGAAGCACTAAAGAACAAACTGACCTTTATGTCCTCAAAGCGAAACCGAAAAAAGATGATGCAGTATGCACAGGACGAAAATATCTGTGCACTGGATACGGCAGCAGCAAAAATTCTGATTGATTCCGTTAACTCTTTCACCTTTATGAAAAGCAATACTACCGACAGAATTATCAATACGATCATTAAAATGAGCGATAACGAAGATCAGCCTGCTCTTGCGGAAGAAAAAAATAATCCTACCTACAGTCAGTACAGCAGTAAAAATATTACACTTTATGAAATCGATACACTGTTCCGTGCTATTGATCGTCAGACAAAAATTTCATTCCGATATTTTGACCTTGATGAAAACCGCAACCAGATCTACCGCCATGACGGTAAGGAATATGTGGTTGAACCGCTGGCACTGACCCCGAATGATAACCACTATTATCTGATTTGTTATGATAAAGATACGGAAGGCTTTCTGCGTACATACAGAATTGACAGAATGACGGATGTCAGTTCCGAATACTGTGAAGAACCGATTTCCGATGAAGCCAAAGAAATGGCTAAATCCGTTTCCGGACATACCAACAGTGTTTTCAGAATGTACCGCGGCCCTGTGAGGACAGTCACACTTGAATTCAGCAATAAGATCATCGGAAATATTTTTGACAAATTCGGTCCGGATGCAAAAATCACACGTATTGATGAGAATACCTGTTCGATTACGGAAGAAATACAGATCAGTCCGCCGTTTCTTGGATGGCTTTTCCAGTTTTCCGGCGATATGAATATTGTTTCACCACAGGATGTGATTGAACAATATAAAGATAAATGTAATTCCGCTTTTGAAAATACCATATAATAAAACAAAACCGCATTTCAGATCGATATCTGAAATGCGGTTTTGAATTCATCTTTAGAAAATGATTTGTGTGTATGAGTTACACAGATACTGTGCAATTATTTTGTAACTTTTACCTTAACCTTAGCAGTCTTGCCGTTTACAGTCTTGGCAGTAATGGTAACTGTGCCTGCCTTCTTGCCTGTTACCTTACCCTTGGAGTTAACGGTAGCAATGCTCTTGTTGGAGGTTGTCCATGTTACGGTTGTGATCGTGCTCTTTGTCGGGGTTACTGTAGCCTTCAGAGTGATGGACTTACCCTTCTTAACAGTAGCAGTTGTCTTGTTGAGCTTGATCTTTGTCGGGAGGTTCTTGACTGTAACCTTAACCTTAGCAGTTTTGCCGTTTGCATTCTTAGCAGTAATGGTAGCTTTACCTACAGCCTTTGCTGTGATCTTACCCTTGGAATTAACAGTAGCGATTTTTGTGTTGGAAGATGTCCATGTTACTGATGTGATCGTGTCCTTTGTCGGAGTTACTGTAGCCTTAACTGTAAGAGTCTTGCCCTTGCCGATCGTTGCGGAAGTTTTGTTGAGCTTGATGCTTGTC
>CACYDD010000381.1 GCA_902773065.1 uncultured Ruminococcus sp.
AAATGTGATCAGTGTAAACGCTGCGGACACAACTTCCTCTGCCGTTTCAGAAAGCACTACGGAATTAGCAAATCTGAAATTTTATACTTCATCAGATCAGAGACTGATCCTCGCTACCAAAAATAACGTATTCGATTCCGCAGGCAAAACAAGAACCGTTAATATCCAAGCAGGCACACAGATTCAGTTCTCCCCCACAAGCAATGATTCTTCTGCATTGTACAGATACGGTTATAAAGATGCAAAACATACATCACAAATCTATCTTCAGGATTATTCCAAAAATGGTAATTTGATATTACGTCCTACATTAAAGGGAACAACAACGATTGTTCTGGAAAGAAAAACGGGCAATACTGTTGAAAAGGAAACTTTTAAAATCAATGTGACCGAAAACAGCAGCTACACAAATACGGTTGACTCTTATGCTTATGGCGATTCACTGACACTTAATATCAATGCTGATAAGACGCTATGGATGAAAAATGGAACTTTTCAGTTCATCAAATCATGGAATGAAGATATCCTTTCAGCAAAAAAACTCAGCACCAATTTATTTTATGTCAAAGCACTCAAAGCCGGAAGTACACAGCTGATGACAATTTCTGCCAACGGCGATGTTCAATTTGTTGATGTAAAAGTCAACAACTCTGCTGCAAGCAGCACAACGACGTTTGATCTGTCTGCTCTTTCCAAAATCAAACCAAGTATCTGTATCGGTCAGACCTATCAGCTTTCCTATGCAAGCGGAGTTACCTATAAAAGTGCAGATACAAAAATTGCAAAGGTAGATTCCAAAGGAAAGATCACAGCAGTGGCATCAGGCAAAACAAATATCACCGTTACTTACAATAAAAAATCAACCACGGTAGCTGTTACGGTAAAATCAGGCTATTCACTTGAAAAAACCGCTTTTGAGCTGAATGTTAACGGCACAGCCCAGATCAAGCCGAAATCAACTGTCAGCAAAAGCTATACATACACTTCAAGTAATACTGCTGTAGCAACTGTCAGCAGTGCAGGGGTGATCAAGGGTGTCAAGGCAGGTACTGCAAAGATCACTGTCAAAAATAACCTCGGCGAAACAAAGACGGCTTCGGTCAATGTCAATACCACTTCGATTAAATTAAACACTTCCAGCCAGACACTTGTCAAGGGCAAGACCTATCAGCTGAAAGCAACCTTAGACAGCGGAAGTCCTACAAAATATACTTTCTCAACTTCCAATTCATCAGTCGCAACCGTTAACAGCAGTACGGGACTTGTCACAGCGAAAGCCGCAGGAACGGCTACCATCACTGTCAAAACAACCAACAATAAAACTGCCACCTGTAAAATCACAGTAACGGCAACAACAGTACCTTCCAACGTAACTGTGAAATTCGGCTCTGTCATTCCTACCGTTCATGTCGGCAAAACAGTAAAAGTCAATGTCACCGCCTCAAACAGCAGTTATACCAATAATATCACCTGCACATCTTCCAACACCAAAATCGCTACAGTATCTTTCAGCAAGGGTGTCTGCACCGTCAAGGGCGTTGGCACAGGTAAAGTAACCATTACTGCTGCTCTCCCCAACGGCAAAAAAGCAACAAGCTTTGTATACAGCATCGGCAATTACAATGATTTCAGAACAGAAACCGCTGTTGAAAAGGGCATCGATGTATCCACATGGAATACAAATATAGACTATAAAGCTCTGAAAAAAGCAGGATATACCTTTGTGATCATCCGTTCCGGTTACGGAGGGGTCATTACCCAGAAAGATAATCAGTTTGAAACACATATTCAGGGTGCAAAAGCGGCAGGTCTTGGAATCGGCATTTATCATTTCAGCTATGCGGTAAATGCAGCAGCAGCCAAACAGGAAGCGAAAATCTGTAATCAGATCATCTCAAAATACCGCAGTGATATCACCCACGGTGTCTATTTCGATTACGAGGATGACAGCGTAAGATATGCAAAACAGCAGGGTTATACGGTCAACAAAACCAATGTTACTGCCATCACCAAAGCCTTCTGCAGCGAAATGGAAAATTACGGCTTTGTAGCAGGCGTTTATTCCAACACAAGCTACACCAATATGTATCTTGATCTGAGTCAGCTGAGCAATTACCTGTTCTGGTATGCTGCTCCGGGTGCAACTGTTTTCCCGTTTGATTTTGATATCTGGCAGTACTCGTTCACAGCGAGACCGAGCGGTACAAACGGAGATACCGACGGTGATAAAGTATTTACAACGATCTTCCAGAAACTGAAATAATCCGGCGAGCCGCCGGACTCTATTTCGCAGTCAATATAAAGTGAAAGGAGCGTTTATTATGTCAAATGTTGTGCCGATTTCAGAACTTAGTAATTATGATTCTGTTTTACAGGAAGTTTCTGTTGGCTCACCTGTTTACCTTACAAAAAATGGCAGGGAATGTTATGCCATTGTTGATATCTCCGAGCAGGAAGAAAATGAAAAAATAAAAGCGGAGCTTCGTTTGATGTGTGAGTTGCAAGCCGGAAGAAAATCCGGTGAAGAAGATGGGTGGCTAACAGAAGATGAAGTAAAAAATCATTTTTTTAGAATTGATAAACAATTTGTTTACTATAAATCCTCTCCTGTATTAATGAACTGACAATAATATATTACCATCATAAAAATCTCCTCCGTAGGATATCATCAAATCACATGATATTCTACGGAGGAAAATTATTTGTATTTTGCTTTATTTCCACACATTTCTGATCCGGTTCAGTAATTCCTTATTTTTTACTCATCTATTGCACCGATCTCTTTCAACCGGCTGATGGTTGCTTTGACATCCTTTTCGATCACTTCGACAGGGGCATCATATTTTTCGGACATTTTCGAGATGATCTCTGCTTCACTTGTATCATCTTTTAGAAACTCCAGAATTGCCCCGAATGTTTTGTTACCCTTTACAACGCCCGAAAAACCGGCATAGCCTGTCGGAACAATAATAATATCCGTTCCGGTATTGTGTACCAGAAAATTTTGATTCAGCTTCATGATTTTATCAACCTTTCATTTTGTGATATGCGACTTGGGCGGCTTCAATATTCATATTGCACCCGAGTCTGTAAAGTCTGACCGATTCTGCCATTTTGTCGGCAAGGGTCAGTGTTTTTGCCATTTTAATGCTGTCTGACGGGCGGTAGGTCTGCTGTAAGAGCAAAACATACGCATCACTCTTACTGATTTCCTTTATGGTGTTTTGCTCCGCACGTTCCAGAATACAAATACATTTCAGCGGAACGGAAATATTATTTCCGAGCCTGTGTTTACCGTTGTACGGTGTTCCGTAAACCGTCACGCCGCTCTGTGAAACTCTTAGCAGCGGTTTATCGTCATTGACCATGACAGCACGGCTGCCGAGATATTCCCTCCACAGTCGTGTATGAGTCGATTTTCCCGTTCCGCTTTTTGCGGTAAAAAGATAACCCTGACCGTCAACGGCAATCACCGAACCGTGAAACAGAAACGTATCGTAATCAAGCATTTTTTCTGCAATTTTACGGTATACAGCAAGCTCCTCAAGGTAGCCGTCCGTAAAATCACGTATGGCTCTTCCCTCTGCGAGATCCTCTTTTGCAGATTTTTCTCTTTCATAGGTGATATCGCTTTGTGCTGTCTGTACTGAAAAATCGGGAGTTTCATCTGTGATATAATCTTTGCAATATTCATGAACATCAGCATAGATCGAATGGATCGCTATATTTTTATCTGCGATTTTGTAGGTTTCAGTCATTTTTCATTCTCCTGTGATCAATCAATGTTATTTTTCGGATCGCAATTTGATTTTTATGATCAATACAGCAACAGCGATCACAATTACCACCGCAGCAAACAAAAAGATCATCAGGGCTGAACCTGTCTCCTGATCGCTTTCATTCTCGGAGTCCGACTCTTGTGTCTGCTGATCTGATTCACCATCAGATTCCGACTTTTCTGTTTCCTGCGAATCACTGATTTCTTCTGTTACAACATTGTTTTCGTCTTTTGAAGCTTCTGAAACAGTTGCCTTACTGTCATTGCTTTTTTCCGGTTGAGATTCCATACTGTTTTCATTCAAAGAAATTTCGCTGTCACTGCCTTCGGGAGTAGTGACCGGCAGAACATTATTATCATTGTCCTGTGAAGGAACGTTTTCCTTCTGGTTGTCGGATTCTTGATTGTTATTATCCACACCATTGTTCTTTACAGTACTGTTGTTCTGTTCATTCGGTAAATCTTCGGAAACAGAAGTGTTGTTTTTTTTATTTTCTGATGATTCTGTTTCGTTGTTACTTTTTGAAACGGAGGATTTGTCGGATTCCGACAAATCATTTTCGGAGACGGTGCTTTCATTCTGTGATTCTGTACTTTCGGCTGCGGAGCTTTCCTCATACGGGACAAACGGCAGATCAACCGCGCTGACTTTGATTGCTGTAAAAAACAACAACGATATCACAATACATATACTTGCCGCAGCTGCCTTTATCTGTTTTTTCATTTATCCACCCTTTTTCTTCATTTCAATCAAAGCCGGCGGACAGCATTTCGCCGTCCGCCGGACTTCTGCATAAAATACACATTTTTTGATCGTATGATCAAATCATGGTTCCTGTATCGGAGTCGGATCACTGGTTGTGATAACATCCTCTGTATTAAAAACAATGATCTCAAGCTCAGGTGATTCATAAAGTTCCTTATTGCTCATTGGTTTCACCTCCATTTTCATGTCTTATTCGTTTCCAAAATAAGTGTTTGCTTCTTTATTGTAAAGATACAATGCTCTGATCAGATCCTTCAAAGCCGGTGTTCTGTTGGCATCTTCATTTCTGTCTAGAACATTATAGCAATAAATCATCGGGCTGTAGGTAACAGAATAATCAGTGCTATCGCCATCCGCTTTGATGGTTACTTTAAAATCTTTATCAAGATCCTTCGCTGCAATACCGGGAATAATGACCTGAGTATAACTTCCTGGCTTTTTCTGTTCAAGTTCTGTTCCTTCACTGTCTGTGAATGTCAGCTCTTTATCTGCTGTGAAGTACAGATTCAGCGTGGTTGTTGATTCGAGTTCAAGGTTTACACCTGAGAATGTGACTCCGCCAGGAAGAACTGTCGTTGAGCTTTCATACTTTTTGTTGATATCATCAGCAGCCACAGCTCCTATTTTCGCTTTTGTGTTAGCATCAATCTCTGCGGCAGGATTGTTGGTATTGTATTTAAAGTAAGCCTGTGAATATGCACCGTAATCAAGCATTGCACTGACAAGATCTTTTGCTTTCTCATAATCTGCATTACTGCTTGAATTATTGATCAGCGCATCTGCATAATCCTTAACAGAATAATTATATTCTTTGCCCTGCGCTACTCCGTTAAGGAAAACCTGTGCTTTGATCGTATCAGTCATTTCCTTAGCAGCAACATCACAGCGGAATACGTAATAGGTTTTTCCACTCGTTGTTGTTGTATCTATGTCAGCTTTGTTTACTTCCACCTTCTGCACTGTACCGTCAGGCAGCGTAAACTGCATATAAGCATTTTCTGCTTGTTTCACTACATTTTTTGCAAGAATCATATAGAAATTAATACCGATATCGCCGTCAAGGCTCAGGCTGTTGCCGGCAAGCTTTGTCTCTGTATTTTCGTCATCAAAATCACTTTCGGTACCGCTTGATTGCGGTTTTTCCTGCACTGTAATCGTTTCTTTTCTTGCATCAGAAACAGCACCCTTCGCATCCGCTGCTTTGATCGTAACGGTATAATTACCAACTTCTTCGGGTACAAACTCAAACTCACCTGTTTTATTCGTTTCATTCAGACTGCTGT
>CACYDD010000382.1 GCA_902773065.1 uncultured Ruminococcus sp.
ACATGGGTTCATGGCGTAAGCCTGAGGGAAAAACCGAGGCAGACGGCGGTGCCCAGTGGTTCAGATATGATGAAATTGCAGATGATTTAATCAAATATGTAAAACAAAATCATTTTACACATATTGAGATCCTTCCGCTTGCCGAGTTTCCGTTTGACGGTTCTTGGGGTTATCAGACAGCACAGTATTACAGTGCAACATCAAGATACGGCACTCCCGAACAGCTTATGACATTCGTTAACAAATGTCATAACAATGGTATCGGTGTGATTATTGATTTTGCCTTTGTACATTTTGTAAGGGATAATTATTCCCTTGCAAAATTTGACGGAACTGACCTTTATGAATATCCGCCTTCGGATGTCAATCAGAGTGAGTGGGGTACATATAACTTTAATGTGTCCAAGGGAGAAGTTCAGAGCTATCTTCTTTCATGTGCTGCTTTCTGGTTGGATGCTTATCATTTTGACGGAATACGTATGGATGCGATTAATAACGGTATATACTGGATGGGCAATAAAGACCGTGGTGTGAATGATCGTTCCGTAGAGTTCTTCAGGAAGATGAATCAGAGATTAAACGAAAGATTTAAGAATATCATGCTCATCGCAGAGGATTCCTCTGATTATCCGGGTGTCACAAAACCTGTTGAAGAAGGTGGTCTCGGTTTTGACTATAAGTGGGATATGGGCTGGATGAATGATACGCTCGAATATATGAAGATCGATCCGCTTTTCAGAATGGGCAACCATAATAAGATCAACTGGTCCATGGCGTATTTTTATTTTGAAAGATTTATTCTTCCGCTTTCACATGACGAGGTTGTTCACGGAAAGGCAACCATTGTTCAGAAGATGTGGGGCGGTGATTATGCCAATAAATTTGCACAGGCAAGGACCTTGTATGCTTATATGTTCACTCACCCCGGCAAAACACTGAACTTTATGGGTAATGAGCTTGGTATGTTCAGAGAGTGGGACGAAACAAAAGAGCTTGACTGGTTTCTGATTGAGGATTACGAAATGCACCGCTGCTTCCACAGATTTTTCCGTGAAATAGGAGAGCTGACCACAACCAATCCGGCTTTCTATGAAAAGGATTATGAAGAGGATGGTTTCCTGTGGATCAATGCGGACGATGCTGACCATAATGTATATTCCTATTACAGAATGACAGACGGACAGAAGTATGTGATCGTTTGCAATATGTCACCAGTACAAAGAGATAATTATAAAATCGGTCTGAAGGACAGCTGTACTCTGACAGAGGTACTTAATACCGATTTTGAGATTTACGGCGGTAAAGGCATTACTAATGCAGAGCCGATCGAATCAGAACCTGTACTCTGCTGTCAGTGGGAACATTCAGCTGATATCAGGCTTGCACCTTTCGGAACAGCAATTTTTGCTGTAAAAGATGATCCGAAATCCAAAGCGAAAAAAACAGCGAAAAAATCCAAATAAAAACCGAAAGGCATATCGCTTCATACATCGATATGCCTTTTTATGGTGCAATACTCAGATTCGACCTGAATTGAACGGCAAAGGGAATATAATAATGATACTATTTTTATTGGGTGTGATATTATATGGCAAGAAGAATCAGTTATCTGGCGGCAAGAGTGCTGAAAATGAACTATGGCAATATGTTTAAAACGGCACGGGCGGTTTCAAAAAAATGTGACAAATCCTTTGCAGATATCATTAAGGATATGGTTCACTGCGGCATGAAATATCAGGCAGGCTATTATGATTACCAGGAATTTGAATTTTATCTTCTTGATGAAAAGCAAAGGGAGACCTATCTGACAAGAGGAAAAAATAATGCGATTATTTTAAAATACAACAATAAAAAATATATGCCAGTGTTTGATGATAAAATCGCGTTCAATAAAGTTTTCGGGAAATTTCTCAATCGTGACTGGCTGGATCTGAATGAAGCAAGTGTAAAAAAATTTGTAAAGTTTATCAAAAAGCACCATGATATTATTGCCAAGCCTGCGGATGGTGTTGGGGGGGCAGGTGTTGAGAAGTACAGTATTAAAAACCCTGATGATGTGAAAGAAATTGCCGCACTGTATGAAATACTGAAAAAGAAAAAGCAGAATCTGATTGAAGCGTTTATTGTTCAGCATCCCGATATGAATGTAATGTATGAGGGTTCGGTCAATACACTAAGAATGTTCACTTTTTGTAAGGAGGGGAAGGGCTGCTTTTTGCAGGCGATCCTCAAAATCGGCAACGGCGGCGTAGTGGATAATTTTTCCAGCGGTGGTATGTACACATTCGTGGATGATGACGGTATCGTAGAGGTGCCTGCAATCGATAAAGACGATCAGCAGTATACCTGTCATCCGATCACAGGTACAGAAATCGTTGGATTTCAGGTGCCGATGTTTGCACAGGCAGTAGATCTTGTCAAAAAAGCGGCCGAAATAGTGCCGCAGGTAGCCTATATTGGTTGGGATGTTGCCATCAGTGAAGACGGTCCGGTTATCATAGAAGGAAACTGCTTTCCGGGTGTCTTTCAGAAAAGGGCAAGTTTCAGTAAGGATAAAACAGGCATTATCCCCCGATACAGAGAATATATGGAGGTATAACAGGATTCAGAGGGTAGGGGTCAGGAATCGGCAACACAGTTAAAAAATGAATGACAGTCCGAATCTGATATAACGGTATGCAGTGATTTTACAGTCACTGCATAATTTTTTTTAAAATATACTTTACAATCTGCTATAAAACTGTTAAACTATAAGTAGGGAGAATGACAAAAAATTAACAAATCAGGTCGGTGAATATGAATGCATAAATATGAAAATATATCCGCCCCCGTCATTAAACGACTGCCGCGATATTACCGTTTTTTGGGCGAACTGCTTGATAAAGGTGTGATGCGTATCTCATCAAGAGAGCTTTCGGATAAGATGGGATTTACCGCTTCGCAGATCAGGCAGGATCTCAACTGCTTTGGAGGATTTGGTCAGCAGGGTTACGGATATTCTGTTGAAAGCCTGTATAATGAGATCGGGCATATTCTGGGACTGGATCATAAATATAAGGCAATCCTGATAGGCGCAGGTAATTTAGGTAAAGCAGTAGCGGTACACATGTCGTTTGAAAAAAGAGGATTTCAGCTGATCGGTATCTTTGACAATGATCCTGCAAAGGTTAGCACAGTGATCAGAGATATTCCTGTGACGAATCTCGATCGTCTGGAAGATTTTTGTGCGGAACATCCGACAGATGTTGCGATTTTCTGTGTGCCGAAAACAGCCACTCAGGGTATCGCGGACAGACTGTATCAACTCGGAATCAAGAATTACTGGAATTTCAGTCATTATGATCTGTCGATTCACTATGACGATATTATTGTAGAAAACGTGCATCTTAACGACAGCCTGATGATTCTTTGCTACAGAATTTCCGATGCAAACGACGAACCCGAAAATACAAAATGAAAAAGAATAATATAACTGTTTTGAATTTTAAAGAAAAACGCACGCCGAAAGATATTTT
This sequence comes from uncultured Ruminococcus sp., assembly GCA_902773065.1. Lineage (GTDB taxonomy): Bacteria > Bacillota > Clostridia > Oscillospirales > Acutalibacteraceae > UBA1213. The sequence continues at coordinate 3,516 of CACYDD010000382.1, forward strand.
TTCCTACTATACGCATAATGCTGTTTATTTGTTTTTTTACTGTATTTGTGCTTTGTTTCTGGGGATTGTGACAGGTGCGATTGATGCACTTTTCGGTATTGTGCTTCTGCAAATAACAGATTATCGATCCGAAAACCCATATTATTTCATCCCGTTTCTGGCACTTGCAGGTCTTATAATATTTTACATTTATGATCGTTTCGGCAAAGAAACACAAAGCGGAATGAAGCTTGTGTTTGAAAGAGCACAGAACAGAAGAAGTGAGATCAGACTTCGGCTGATTCCTTTTGTTACATTAAGCACATGGCTGACACATCTTTTCGGAGGAAGTGCAGGAAGAGAAGGCGTTGCGGTTCAGATCGGCGGAACACTCGGAAGCTTTACTGCACAGAAATTCATTAAGCATGACAAAAATTCTGCTGAAATACTTACCATAACAGGTATGGCGGCAGGATTCGGCGGATTGTTCCGTACACCGATGGCGGCAATATTTTTTGCGACAGAGGTAATTTCTGTAGGAAAGATAAAGGTCAAAGCACTTTTGTCCGCTTTTATTGCGGCATATACAGCAAGCTTTGTTTCGGGCTATTTAGGATTGGAAAAATTCACGGTCGTGTCCGATATTACACTAAATACGGATGTGCAGACGATTGCGGCATTATGTATGGCAGGTGTATTTTTTGGCATTACAGGAGGTTCATTTGCCTTTGCATTAAAAAAGGTCAAAAAGCTGCTTTCGGATCTTATCCCGAATCCGTATGTAAAAATCGCAGTAGCAGGTGCTGTAATCAGTATTTTTTCGCTTCTGCTTTACAGCGGCAGATATTCAGGACTCGGAACGAACCTGATTGCTGCGGCTGTTGGCGGCGGTGAAATTTATTATTGGGATTTTATTCTGAAATTTGTTTTTACTGTTGTAACACTTTCGGCAGGCTATCAGGGAGGAGAGGTAACACCGCTGTTTGCCATAGGAGCTTCCTTTGGTGCAGTTCTTGCCCTGATTTTCAATATGCCTGTTCTTTTGTTTGCTGCTTTAGGCTATGCAGCCGTTTTCGGTGCAGCAACAAATACGCTGATCGCACCGATATTCATCGGTGTGGAAGTATTCGGCTATCAATATATACCATATTTTTTTGTTGTCTGTGTCCTTGCTTATATTACCAACGGCAATAATAGTATCTATTCGTTTGAAAGCAAAAATAAGGTTATCAATATCGGCAATAAAAGAAAAATTATCATCAAACAAAACAAATAACATAAAAACCCCTCCAAAGGCATAAAAATTTAGAAAGCCTTTGGAGGGGATTTTGTTATGGAAAATTGGGTCGTACCTGTTATCTGTGTCTCTGTTATGCTTGTGCTGATCATTATCCAGCTGATCATGCGTTCAAAGCATCCGATACGTTCGGCATTTTTGTCGCTTCTGCCCGGAATTATAGCACTTGCCTGTGTGAACCTTACCGCTGCATTTACCTCTGTTACCGTTCCCGTCAGTCCGTTGACGCTCGCTGTTTCTGCTGTCCTTGGCATACCGGGGGTAATAGGGCTTCTGGTGATTCAAAGAATTTTATAATAATAAATCCTCCGCATATTTTGACTTTGAAAGATATATGTTGTCAAACAAAGCTTTTTTACGGATATTTTTCGTAAACGTATTGACCGGTACTTCACCATTGCAGGTAAGCACGTTACCGTTGGTTTCATCATTATGTGTCAGCATAAGAGAAAGTGTGAATTTGCTTTGAAGTTCGGCAATATCACCTTTTACAGCTGAGAGAAATTCGTTTTGTGTTCCGTGTGAGGCAAATCTGAGAGTTCCCTGCCAGTCATTCGGGATGTTTGTCTTGTCGGTAATGCAATATTTCGTATGGTTAAATAAATCGGCATAGGGAAGAGGTCCGCAGCCGTGACGGGTCACATAGGTTCTTGTCACATACACAAGTTCTAATGTTTCATCGGGCATATATTTGAGACAGAAATGATCGGGATTGTATGCCCCTGTTCTTGATGAGGTAAGATGTGGTGCATACAGCAGATAAAACTCATCAAGTAATAATCCCTGTGCACCCTCAAATATGATTTCTTCATAATTGTTCAGTAAATGAGGTGAAAAAATTTTAATGAATTGGGAATTTCGACACATTTGTTCCGCTGTATTTTCAAGAATGCTGTCATCTGTCAGAAGCTCTGCATACTGACCGCAGTTTTTGATATCCAGTCCCAGCTCTTTCAGCCGCAGCGGAACATAAATTTTTCTGATACGTTTTAATGTACTGAATAATTCCTGTGAACTCATGCCTTTGATGTTTGCTAAAGGCAAACAAAATTCCTTTTGAGCCGAGCGAGTAACTGCTTCATTGATTCCCATGCCACAGCTTCCGTGACGGTTTTCGCCCCTTGCTGTTTCAAGTGCCATATTGATCAAAACATCATCAATATACACACATCTGCATTGTTTATCGGCATAGATGGTTGGAGTCAGCCCCGACAGTGCATGAAAATCATTGATTTCATCGCCGAGCTTGTATAAATCGGGAAGAAAGGTTTCCGACCAGAGTGTATCGGCATCTCTGAATGACCCTGACGAAAGCTGATGGAAAATAAACCTCTTATCAGGGAAATCCACCGTGTGTCCTGCCTGTGCGCCGCCATTATGACGAATAACAAGGCATTTTTTATTTTGCTTTTGTGCAAGAAGAGAAAAGTAATCTACCGCAAGACCTTTTCCCTCGTCACCAAAATTTTTGCCTATCACTGCACGAATTTTCATTTGCCGAACAGTCTTTCAAAAAAGTTCTTTTTTGTTTTTGGTGCATTTGCTTCGGTATTGTTCTGAGCGGTATCATCTGTTATTATGTCACTTTCAGAATTTAAATTAATTGAAGAGATGGTCTCGCTGACAAACGGAATCGCCTCTTTGTCCCATTGGTTAATAACATTGTTTCTGTCTGAGCCGTTAACAAGCTGCATAATCGAAATGATGACTTCGGAAAGATATTTTACTCCGTCAGCCTGAACATTTGCCACTCTTCCCGGAAGAAGTTTGTTCCACGATTCAAAGCCTGTCGGACGAATGGATTTTGTGATGATATGGAAAAGTTCATATTTTTCGCTTGCCATTGCGATTAGCTGCTCTCTCGAAAGCTCTTCCGGGATATCATCATCATAGATTTTTTTGGCAAGATCCGCCCTCAGCCCCCTGTCACAGATATCATCGCCGATTGTGAAAAGAAAGCCTTTTTTTCGTCGCTTGTCAAAGCTGTCAATTTTGGTATGATTTGCCGCAAAGTACCATACATAACTGTCGCCGCTGTAGCCCTGACCTCTACGCTCAATCCAGATATCAAAAAGCTGTTCGGCAATTTTGATATCCGCTTCAAACTGTGTTACCTGAAGCGGCGCACCGTCTAAATAATTTCCGAATGCCGCGCACATGATATGCGGATTGGTAACAGGCTGTTTGTCATAGATCTCGGTTATGGTTCTGTTCAGTGCATTTTTGGCGATCTCTTCAGCAAGATAACCCATAGAAGCGGTATCGTCAAAGGCGATGATGATCGGCGTGGACAGCGGTGAATCGCTGCTGTCGCAGGATTCACGCATATTGATGAATTTCGGGTTGTATTGATCCTTTAATTCACCGTTTCTGAAAATCTGTGAAACATCGGAGGAATTGTTAATTCCTCTGCTTGATTTTAATTTTGCCCAGTCGTTGGATGTATAACTTCCGTATCCCATAGTATTGACCTCCTAGAAAGTAATTGTTTTTGCTTGTGTGTTTTGTGTGTCGATTAAAGCAAGCGGTTCCATGATTCTTACCGCTGATGCCGGATCAAGTGAGTTCAGCACATCTTTCGGTTGGATGCCCTCTGTCACAGAAACAACAGATGTGATCAGATGCGATAAATATTCCGTGTCATTTTTTCTGATGAAGGTTGCTTTGCCGGGCATGAGTCGTTGCCATTTTGCAAGTATATTTTTACCAAAGGAATTTTCCGTTTCGATATGTATATGAAAAACATGGTATTTTTCTTCGGCTTCTCTCAGAAGTTCCGTATTGGAAAGAGAATACGGAACTTTGTCACCGAATACGTTTTCTATTTCCGAAACATTCAGTCCTTCATGGCATAAATCTTCACCGATAGTAAATAAAAAACCTTTCTTTCTGCGTTTTTCAAAACAGTCTGTTTTTGTATGTTTTGCGGCGAAATACCATAATAAATTATAGGATTCGCCACCGTTTCCGCCGCCGCCACCCTCTATGTATAAACCGGTAAGCTGCTCGATAATGCGTATATCAGCTTCAAACTGGGTTACCTGCAACGGGAATCGGTCACTTTTGCAGTCACCGATAGCACTGCACAGGATATGCGGAAAGGAAACAGGATGATTTTCATACAGCGACAGAATTGTTTTGTTCAGCGAGTTTACCGCCAGTTCTTTTGCAAGAAATCCCATAGAGGAAGTTACATCAAAACCGATGATGATCGGCGTGGACTGTGGCGAATCCGCTGAATCTCTTGATTCACGTGTGATATACCGACATCCGTATTTTGCAGGCGGAATTTTATTGGTAAATACATTTTCCACAGTACATGATTTGTTCAGACCTTTGCTTTTGCGAAGCTTTGTCCAGTCATTTGCAGTATAGCTGCCGTATCCCATTTTAACCACCTCCGTAAATCGTTTCGTCATCTGTATCAAGATGAATGAATTTTCTTTCGCCGTAAGCCTTTATCAGCATATCATCCCAGAGAGCAAAATCATCATAGGCATTATTTTCGGGCAGACCGCTGATAAACTGTGCAAGTGCTTTGGGTATCTCACGGCTTGAATGTACATTTTGGGCGGAATCGAATCCGAGAAGTCTTGCGGCGGTATTGCGCAGCTGTAAGAGATTTTGTCGGCATTGCAGAATTGTTTTTCCGTCAGAGGAAAGAGAATTATGTTTGCCTGCTTTCCACCAACCGCCATAAAGGCTTGCCTGATGAGTATAGGGATTAATGTAAAGTGTATTTTCGTTGAGTTCCAGATGAACCAGACCGTTGTATTCCAGTACACAGCAGAGATTTTCCATGCGGCTGATGATCCATGCAACGTGCCTGCCGCCAAGTGTACCGAAAAGGCTAAGGGGATATTCATCTTCATCTTTGGCGGTTACAAGAGCAGTACCGCCGTTTGTCAGACTGAAACCGCCTGTGACCTTCGGGAAAAAATTGGAGAGTTGTCTGGTATCGGCCGACGGATAATCCAGCAGGGAAACATTTTTTCTGTATTGTTCCGCCAGATCAGCATGATCTTTGTCAAAACAGAAAATGATATTCCGTCTTGCGGTATAAATTGTACAATCGTTGGTATGGAAACAGTGCATATATCTGATTTCTATACTGCTGCCGTTTGTACATTCCAATACTTCCGTTTCTGCTTTTTCCCATAGGGTATCAGCCTTTTTCCGGCGTTCCTGTTCATCATGTTCCAAGCTGAGAAAGCTGTTCATCTGGTGATAGAATTCCCGGAAATAATCCGTGTCCTCACGGCTAAGAACATATTTTGTTCCGCAGTAATGACAAACAGCTGTCATAGCGGAAATATCAATTCTCATATCTGCACCGCAATTTTTGCAGTTAAGGTTTTTCATATCAACTCACCTTTACATCGTTTTAAAATGATAATATCAAATAAGTAATATCACGATTTTATTATAGCATATCATTTCAGAAAATGCAAGAGGAAATTAAAATTTTTTGCATAATTTTCTTGCTTATAATGTATTTTTGATAACATTAGATTTATTTTACCGTATTTTAATTTTTTCCTTGATTATATATTCAAATAGGTATATAATGAATAAGCAATATGTTAAATATCGGAAGGAAGTTTTATCAATGAAGTACGCAGTAATTCTTTGTGACGGTATGGCAGACAGACCCGTTCCCGAGCTTGGCGGTAAAACGCCGATGTCGGCTGCCGATAAACCGAATATGGAGGCTCTTGCCAAAAAGGGGGAAGTTGGTCTTGTTAAAACAGTCGGTGCAGGACTGAAACCTGGCAGCGACGTTGCCAATCTTTCTGTGATCGGTTACGACCCCAAGCTTTATTATACAGGCCGTTCTCCGCTGGAGGCAGCGAGTATCGGAATTGACCTGAAAAATGATGATGTTACGCTCAGATGTAACCTTGTAACGCTGTCTGATGAGGAAAACTATGAGGACAGAACCATGGTGGACTATTGCGCTGGAGATATTTCCTCCGCAGAAGCAAAGGTTCTGATCGACTTTATTCAGGAAAAGTTAGGGAATGATATATTTACGTTCTACAGTGGTGTCAGCTACCGTCATTGTCTTGTATGGGCAAAGGGCGAGCCAAAACCGGGTGTTCTGACTCCTCCGCACGATATTACGGACAGAAAGATCACAGAGTATATCCCGAAAGGTGATTTTACCGCTCCGCTTTATGACCTGATGAAAAAGAGCTATGACCTTTTGAAAGATCATCCCGTTAACCTGAAAAGAATTTCCGAGGGCAAGCGTCCTGCTAATTCCATCTGGCTCTGGGGAGAGGGAATGAAGCCTCGTCTTGACAGCTTCTATGATAAATTCGGTCTGAAAGGTTCTATGATCTCTGCTGTTGATTTGCTTAAAGGAATCGGCAAGTGTGCGGAAATGTCTGTATGTGAAGTAGAAGGTGCAACAGGCTATATCGACACAAATTTTGAAGGCAAGGCACAGGCTGCGATTGAGGAATTCAAAAGAGGACAGGAATTCGTTTATGTTCATATAGAAGCACCCGATGAATGTGGACATCGTGCAGAAATTGAAAACAAAAAGAAAAGCATTGAACTGATTGACAGATATATCATCGGTCCTGTTGTAGCGTCTTTACGTGAGTCAGGTGAAGATTTCAGCGTTATGGTTTTGCCTGATCATCCGACACCGATCGAGATTAAGACCCACACAAGCGACCCTGTTCCGTATCTGATTTACCGCAGCAATGATGAAAAGGACAGCGGAATTGAGGTATTTGACGAGGCAAATGCGGCTTCAACGGAAGTCTATGTTGACCCCGGATATACGCTTATGAACCGTTTTTTGCAGAAATAATGACAGAAGAATAATAAAAACATTACCCTTGGATCAATTAGATTCAGGGGTAATGTTTTATCAAAAAAGGAGTAGTATATGATGCAATATATTGATCATTATGATTCATCGCTGGGAGGAATTACCATAGCAAGTGACGGTGAATCTTTGACAGGTTTATGGTTTGACGGACAGAAATATTTCGGAGATACGCTTTCGGGTGAATACGAGAATCGATCACTTCTTGTTTTTGAGCAGACAAAACAGTGGCTTGATATATATTTCAGCGGGAAAGAACCAAATTTTACCCCGGAATTGAAAATGATAGCCACGGAATTCAGAAAAGAAGTATGGGAGATCATGCTGGCAATTCCTTATGGTCAGACAATGACCTACGGAGAAATCGCAGAGAAAATTTCGCTAAAAAGGGGACTTGTCAGAATGTCTGCACAGGCAGTCGGGGGAGCAGTCGGACACAATTCTATTTCTCTGATCATACCCTGTCACAGAGTCGTAGGCTCAGACGGAAGTCTGACAGGGTATGCCGGGGGTATCGATAAAAAGTTACAGCTGCTTACCTTAGAAAAAGCCGATACCTCAAAATTTTTCATACCCCGATAGCACAATTATATTTACTCAATGGATTTCAGCGATTCGACCATGCTGATCTTGTTCATTTTAAAATACATAATGAAGTTAACAAGCAGTGAGAAAGCAATCGTCAGTGCAAATCCGTTAAAATAGCTTATGAAAGTGACTTGCTGAGGGAACATAACCATATCCATTTGTATTGCCTGTACAATGAACGAGGTAAACAATGTGCCGATGGGCAAACCCACTGCTGCTCCGACTAAGGTCAGTACGGTATTTTCACGGTAGATATAATTTGCCGTTTCACCGTTGTAAAAGCCGAGAACCTTGATGGTTGCGATCTCACGGACACGTTCTGCGATATTGATATTTGTCAGGTTGTAAAGCACAACAATGGCAAGCAGACCTGCGCATATAATCAGAACGAAAACGATAACATTCAGTGAATCCAGCGTACTTGTGATGGATTCCAGCTGTTCATTCAAAAGAGATACGGTGATGATATCATCATGTTCCATCCAGTCATTAGCGATTTCCTTTTCATTTTTTTTGGCATCCTCAGCAACCTGTGTATACACGATATTATATTCGGCTTCCTTATCCGTGAGCTTCTGATACATGGCAGGTGTCATATAGATATAATTTCCTGCATAGTTTTCGGTAATACCTGAAATTTTACACTGATAAGGATCGTCGTTGATGGTAAAATTGATTTTGTCGCCGAGCTTTGCCCCGATTACCTGAGAAAGACGTTCGTTGATTACAATGCCGCTTTCATCAAGGTTGATTTTTTCATGAGTAGTTCTGTCACGAAGAATAAACATTTTTTCAAATTGCTTTTTATTTTCACCGATAATGATTCTTAATGAGATTTTATCATTTTTGCCGTATTTTACAGTTGTCCAGTTCTGAGCAACGAGCAGTGTTTCAGAGAATCTTTCGTCATCATGGAACTGCGACATGATATATGATTTTTCTTTTGCCGTAGCCGCTTCTGAAAGAGCATAGATCTGGTCATAGATCGAAATTTCCTTGTATTGTCTGTCTGCGATAACGCCGATAGAATCTTTCAGTCCCAGACCGCCGATAATCAGAGCCGTACAGCCTGCCACACCGATAACAGTCATGAAAAATCTCGCTTTATATCGGAAAAGATTTCTTGCCGTGACCTTGGACGTGAAATTCATATGTTTCCACAGGAAGGGAATATGTTCCAAAATAATACGTTTGCCGGGCTTGGGGGCTTTCGGTCGCATGAGAGTAGCAGGGCGGATTTTCAGTTCCTTAAAGCAGGCAATTACCGCAACCAGACAGGTACAGAGAAGTCCTGTTCCTGCCGAAAAAAGAAAGCTTTCCCACGGTATGACAAGAATGGTAGCTGGCAGAGTGTACATCATCGCATAGGTATCAAGAATAATATACGGCAGAGTTGAGAGTCCGATCACCGCTCCGATGACACTTCCGAGCATGGCTGCCAAGGCGGCATAAATAAAATATTTTGCCGCAATCGCCCGATTAGAATATCCGAGAGCTTTCAGAGTTCCGATTTCCGTTCTGCGTTCTTCCACCATTCTTGTCATGGTTGTCAGGCATACCAGTGCCGCTACAAGCAGAAAGAAAACAGGGAAGACGGATGCAATATTGTCAACCCTCATTGCATCTTCTTCAAGACCGGAATAGCCGGGATTGTCATCTCTGCTGTACACATACCATTTTGCATCATTTAGTTTTGATATGGTATCTTCGGCTTCACTCAGTTTTTCTTCCGCCTCAGCAAGCTGCTTTTTAGCTTTGGCTTTTCCTGTAGCAAGCTTTTCTCTTGCTTCTTTCAGAGCCAGCATTCCTTTTTCTTTTTGTTTCTCAAGTTCTTTTCTGCCGTTTTCCAGTTCTTTTTCGGCATTGGTGATTTTTGTCTGAGCCGCCTGTAATTGCAGCATACCCGTTGTCATGGCTGTATTATATTCCAGCCGTCCGATCTCAAGCTGTGACTGTGCATTATCAAGCTGTATCTGAGCATTGTTCAGCTGTTCTGCACCGCTGATTTTGCCGTTTTGAAAATCGGTTTTGGCTTTGTCAAGCTTGTCTTTGGCATCACCAAGCTGTTTTTCACCGTCCTCAAGCTGTTTTCTGCCTTCCTTTGCCATGGTTTCGTATTCTTTTAATTTGTCCTTGTATTCCTGAATTTTTTTCTTTAATTCCTCCCATTCCTTTTTGGCTTCACCGTCAAGCGTAATATTTTTTTGAAGTTCTTTGATTCTTTCCTCTGCTTTCTGAATTCCTTCCTTGCAGAGGGAAGTTCCTGTTTCTACTAAAGATAATTTTGCTTCCGCCTGCGGTTTAGTCGTACCGTAAAAAAGGCTGTATTGGGTGTAATATTCTGTCTGGGCACTGTCAAGCTCTGACTGTGCCTTTTCAATTTTCGTATCATATTGAAGCTTTGCTTTGCGGTATTCTTCCTGACCGCTGCTGTATTGTTCTTCTGCTTCTTTTAATTTTTCCTTTGCTTCTTCTATGCCGTCAGAATACTCTTCTTGTTTTTTCTCAAGCTCCTTTTTACC
>CACYDD010000383.1 GCA_902773065.1 uncultured Ruminococcus sp.
CGGTTCGAACAACTGTGAAAGCACAGCTCAGGTTGTAACAGCACTCTCAGCCCTTAAAATCAATCCCGATACAGATGAAAGATTTATTAAAAACGGAAACAGTGCCATCGACGGACTGAAACTTTTCTATGTATCCGATGCAAAGGGCTTTGCACATGAACAGGGCGGAGATTATAATAAATATTCCACCGATCAGGCTTATTATGCACTTTGTGCTTACAGCCGTCTGATCAATAATCAGACTTCTCTTTATGATATGTCGGATGTAAGCTTTGAAGCCGATTCGCAGGAATCCCTCGACGAAAGCTCTGAGGACGAAAGTTCAGAGGACGAAAGCAGCGAAGCTGATAAAGAAACAAACAATAACAATACAGGCGTTATTTCCGACAATAATAGCAACAGTGATACAATGACTGTTCAGACAGGCGATAATGCACCGACTATTGCGATCATATTTGTAGTTGTTATTTCTGCTTGTGCAGTAATCGTATTGAGAAAATCAGGAAAAACAGAAAATTAAATTTACAGTGAAGGCTGTTCTGAATTTCAGGACAGCCTTTATGGTGTATCATAAGAGGAACATATGAAAGACTGGATCAAAGGAAATTATAAGAAACTAACCATAGGCATTGTCATTATTGCAGTTCTGACAGCGGCATTTTTTGTCGGCAATCAGACAGAACCGAGTAATAATATCTCTGTGGTAACAGAGCAAAGCGAATCATCAAAAGCAATTACAACTTCCGGATCATCTGATGATGAAAGCAAAGAAGAGCTTTCCGATCATACTTCATCAGTAGTTTCAAAAGAACTGTCGGAGATCGTATCGGCTGCAGAATCTTCAAAGTCTGTTTCAAAAAATTCTAAGGACGGCAGTACTGCTTCAAAAAGCGAAAGTATTGATATCAATGAATCTCTATTGGCAGAAAGTTCGATGCAAAGCAGTATTCCCCAACCCGAAACGGCACGTCCTTCCGATGACAAGCCGAAGGAAACGAGTAAAAATACATCTTCAAAGTCCGAACAATCTGATTCTGCTTCTGCTAAAAACAATACTGAATCTTCAAAACCGGCACAGCAAAGTTCCAAAACAAGTACACCGACAGAAAAATCAACTGTTACACAAGAATCTTCAAAGCTTATGGCAGTATCAGAGCCTTCCAAAGAAAATAAGCAGGGAAACCTGAGCTGTACACTAACGATATCATGTGCAACAGCGATCAGTAACAGCAGTCTTTCACGGGCAAAGCGTTCCGTGCTGCCTGCCGACGGAATGATACTGAGTAATGTAAAAGTGAGCTTTAATGAGGGCGATTCTGCCTATGACGTAATCAGTAAAGCCTGCAAAGAAAATAACATTCATTTTGATGCAGTGACAACTCCGCTGACGGGAGGGAAATACATCAGGGGTATCAATAATCTGTATGAATTCGACTGTGGCAATGTATCGGGCTGGATGTACAGAGTCAACGGAGAATTCCCGAATGTCGGCTGTTCGGAATATTGTCTGACCAATGGAGATGAAGTTTCATTTCTGTACAGTTGTAATCTTGGCGGAGATATCGGTAATATCTATAAAGGGGAATGAATTATGAAAGCAGGATTTATGTCATACCATCCTTTGACCCAGTTGATTTTTTTCGCTTCTGTTTTGTCCTTTACTATGTTTTTCATGCACCCGGTTATTCTTCTGATCTCGCTTTTAGCAGGTTCATTGTATGTATTTTATGTTGGCCGAATAAAGGGATATTTTGACACATTCAGGCTGACTTTCATTACCTCTGTTATGATTGTTCTGATCAATCCTCTGATAAGCCACGGCGGAGTGACGGTTCTTGCCTATCTGCCTGACGGAAATCCGCTGACATTTGAGTCGTTTATTTTCGGAGCAGCGGCAGCTTTGCTGATGTCCTGTACATTGAAATGGTTTTATTCCGTCAATAAAATATTTACCTCCGACAGAGTGATCTATCTGTTTGGCAGAATTACACCCAAGCTTGCCCTGTTGATTTCCATGACACTCAGCTTTGTCAGCAAATTTATTAGTCAGCTAAAAACAGTCAGAGCCGCACAGTACACACTCGGACATGATATTTCGTCAGGCTCACCCGTCAAGCGTATCAGAAATGGTATAAGAATTCTTTCTGCTATGGTACAGTGGTCGCTTGAAAATTCCGTTGATACTGCAGATTCTATGAAAAGCAGGGGATACGGACTGAAAAAACGCACAAGCTATTCCATTTACAGGATCATGCGGCATGATGTTATTTTTATGTCACTTGTTTTGCTTGCAGATCTGCATATGATGATTGGAATACAGAATGAAGCATTGTATTACAGCTATTATCCGATGATTGAAATCGATATTTCGGGCATTTATTCGCTGTCATTGTTTGCGGTGTTTTTACTGTTGTGCCTGATGCCGCTGATCGCAGATATAAAGGAGAACCAAAAATGGAAGTCTATTCAATCCAAAATTTAAACTTTACATATCCGCAGGCAAAGTATCAGGCATTGAGGGATATTTCCTTTTTAGTCGGCGGCGGAGAATTTATTACGCTGTGCGGTTTTTCTGGCTGCGGTAAAAGTACCCTCCTTCGTCAGTTGAAAACAGCCCTTCGTCCTTATGGTGAAATCAGCGGCAATGTAAAATTTTTCGGTAAAGATCTTGATGATGTGCCTGAGTTGGAGCAGGCAGTTAAAATCGGCTTTGTCATGCAGTCACCCGACCATCAAAGTATCACTGATAAGGTCTGGCATGAGCTTGCGTTCGGTCTGGAGGGGCTGGGGCTTGATAACGGGACGATAAAAAGAA
>CACYDD010000384.1 GCA_902773065.1 uncultured Ruminococcus sp.
AAAGCATCAGGGTAGGTATGCTCATAATGCCGAATTTAGCGGCAAGCTCGCCTTGCTCGTCAACATTTACCTTGCCGACCTTGATCTGCGGATTTTCCTCTGCAACCTCGTTAACAACAGGGGAGAGCATACGGCAAGGACCGCACCATGCTGCCCAGAAGTCGATGAGTACAGGCTGATCGGACTTGAGTACTTCTTCTTCAAAATTTTGGGTAGTAATTTCTACAGGCATATTATCTTCTCCTTTATGTTTCAATTTCTGATGATTATTATACCACAAAAAGATAGAAAGATTTCATTATTTTTTCTTCTTTTTTCTTTGGCTTTGTGTTTTTTTAAATGACGGTTCTTTTTCAGTTTCTTCCTTTTTTGCCAGTGTTTCAACAAGATTGACAGCCTTATAATTGATGAGAGCCTTTACAAGGTACGGGTGCTTTTCGGTGAACTCTGCTTCCAACTCAGGATGTCTGACGATATAGTCCTCCTGCTGTTTGGCATAGAAACCTCCAATAGAAAGCATAAATATCAGAATATAGGTAAATACGGATAAAACCGACCCGATGTCAATATTGGGATAAATGACAATAAAGATATCAAGCATACACAAAACAGAGGTTATGAGAGAGTAGGTATTCTTGATATGGCGTCTTTTGTCAAAGGTACTGATAAAGAAGCCGACAATGGGCAGTATTGCGAGAGCATAGATCATCACACCGCTCAGAATCAGCTCTGAAATATCACCTGAGTAGGTATTGTTGACAGATCCTCCGAGGATGATCTGCAAGGCGGATTGAGTTACCGTTACAGTGGCGCACAACGCTCTCTGAGCCTTCAAAGTGGTTTCGTTAAGGATGTTTACTGTTTCTGACGTATAAAGCTGTCTGTTGGCTTCTTTGGACTTGGAAATGAGTTTAATGATCCTGTCGGTTTCAACGCCGTCTGCAATATGATATTTCCAGTCAAAGGAGGCAGAAGAAAGTGCCATACTGTCCTCATACTCCTCCAGAATTTCTTCACCGCTTTTTTTCAGTCCGCTCAGTGCTGCTTCAAGTTCATCTGCTGCTGTGTCGATCTCCTTCTGAGAAGCATATTGCAGGTCAGCCTCTGCAGCCGAAGTGGTGATATCCAGATCCTCTTTGATATAAAGCGTTGTTGAAACAAAGGGGAGAGAGAGCAGAAAAATTACAATAACATATGACCAAACCATAAAAAGCCGGATGATATGAGAAGGTGTTTTCAGAAGCTTTTTTCGTTTTCGTGGCGGAGTCAGTTTTTTGGGAACAGACTGATCGTCCATATTAGGAAATTGGCTGCTTTGTTTTGTCTGTTTATTTTCCTGATTTTCTTTTTTCATAGAAGTTCCTTTCAATGAACATATTTATGGGGTACTGAATTTTTCCTTATAGCTGTCGATCGCCTCACGGATAATTTCAACAGCTTCTTCCTTGCCCCGTACTTCGTCCACAACGGTTTCCTTGTTTTCAAGAGCCTTGTAAACGGAGAAGAAATGCGTCATTTCATCAAAGATATGTTTGGGAAGCTCATGGATGTCTGTATAGGAATTGTAAGTCGGGTCATCAAACGGGATCGCAATGATCTTATAGTCATTTCTGCCGTTGTCGAGCATGGTAATATAACCGACAGGATAGCAATGTACAAGTGTGAGGGGATAGATCTGTTCTGAGCAAAGCACAAGAACATCAAGGGGGTCAAGGTCGTCGGCATAGGTGCGTGGGATAAAGCCATAGTTGGCAGGATAGTGTGTGGAGGTATACAGAATTCTGTCAAGTTTCAGCAGACCGCTTTGTTTATCAAGCTCGTATTTTGCCTTGCTGCCTTTGGGAATTTCGATAACACACATAAAATCTTCGGGAGAAATTCTCGCCGAGTCCATGTCATGCCAGATATTTTGCATAATAATTCTCTCCTTTATAAAAGATGATATCAATATTATAACACAGATTTACATAAATTTCTACAAGTTTTATATAACATTATACAAAAAAGGCAAGCCTCGAGGGCTTGCCTTAGTGGATTATTCTTCTGATTCATCTTCGGAATCGATCTCATCCTCTTCTATTTCATCTTCAGGACCAATTTCTTCTTCGTCCGCATCATCGGAATCAAATTCCTCTTGAAAATCAGGTTCTTCTTCAACAAGTAACTTTGCAGGTTTTTCCTTTGTTTTTTTCTCAGGCTTTTTTTCTGCTTTCTTTTCATCGGATTTGGACTTTTTGTCTGTCTTTTTAGAAGTAGTTTTCTTATCTGATTTTTTCTCGGACTTTTTATTCTTGTCTTTTTCAGCCTTTTTCTTGTCGCTGTAGTTCTTCCAGTGTACCCAGAGCGGAACAGCGATACAAATTGATGAATAGCAGCCCGAAACAAGACCGATCATCATCGGAAGGGCAAAGCTGATAATGGAATCAATATTGTAGATCAAAGCTACGACAAGTACGGAACCAATCGCAGCAAGTGTTGTAATACTTGTGCAGATGGTTCTGGTGAAACACTGGTTGATACTTGCGTTGGTAACCTCTGCTGTTGTAGCTTTCGGACCCATTTTTCTTCTGTTTTCCCTGATACGGTCGTAAATAACGATGGTATCGTTGACTGAATAACCGAGAATCATCAGGATAACAGCAATAAAGTTGTCGTCCAGCGACATATTGAACACTGCAAAGGTGAAATATACGATAATCAGGTCATGCACGAGGGCAACGACAGCCATGACACCTGCGGAAAGACCGCCGATTTTTTTGAATCGTATGCCGACATAGCCGATAATGATGACAGCTGCAAGAATAACAGCTGCAAGGCATTTGAAGAAGAAGTTTGCACCCTTTGAAGCATCAACGGAAGTGGATTCTTCAACCTTAAAATTATTTTTTGGAAAAGCCTCTGTGAGAGCCTCGGTAACTTCGTCCTGCTCGTCAACCGAGATTGCCTTTGAGTTGGTGAATTCAAGAGAAACAAGGTGGCTGTTTGAGTCAGAGGAAGCAAGGTTTTCGGCATAGGTGAAGGAAATCGTTTCCTTTGTTGCCTTTTGTGCAACATCAGATATCTTTTTTTCTTCGAGGTTGCCTTTGTAGCTGTATTTTACGATTGTACCGCCTGTAAACTGGATATCCACTCTTGTCGGAAGAACGAAGATATTGAGTACAAGGCAGATCAGCATGATTCCGAGGGAAATACAGAAATAGATTTTAGAGTTCTTGACGAAATCTATATGGAATTTTTGTCTCATGATTTCTTCTTACCTCCGTACAATCTCTTATTTCTCAGGAACTTGAGTCCCGAAACAGAGCGCAACATCAGTCTTGATGCACCAACGCCCATGATGAAGTTTGCGATAACGCCCACGAGAAGCGTGTAACCGAAGGCATAGATCAAACCTGTTGTGGAAACTCCGAACAAAGCGGAGAAGATGTTGGCAGGACCGAATACAAGGATCAGGATCACAGCAACGATGATAATGGTAATGTTACCGTCGATAATAGCGGAAAGCGAACTTTTTGTACCATTATTGATACAGCCGTCCAGTGTTTTGCCTGTCCAGAGTTCATCCTTGATTCTTTCTGCGGTGATGATGTTTGCGTCAACACCCATACCGATGGAAAGGATCATACCGGCAATACCGGGGATCGTCATGGTAAAGCTCGGGAATACGGTGAAGTAGCCTGAAACAGCCATGATTGAAACGGAAAGCTGACCGAGGAGCGCGATAAATGCGACAAAACCCGGAACTCTGTACATAATGCACATAAACAGGAAGATAAAGCACAGAGCCGCTACAGAAGCGATACCCATTGCCTGCAAAGCGTATGTACCGAGTGAAGGGCTGATCGTGCCGTAGCTTTCGATAGAAAGGTTGAACGGGAGCGCACCCGCATTGATCTTGTTGGCAAGGTCTGTTGCTTCTTCTGCGGAAAAACCTGTCTGGTTTCCGTTTGCATCTGTCGAAGAGTTGGTGATTGTTGCACTGCCCGAAGTAATTACATCGTTTACAGTTGGAGCTGAGATCAGTGTATCATCCATCCAGATACCGATTTGCTTACCTTTATATTTTTCGGTAGCATCTGCAAATTTCTGCTTACCCTCATCATTAAATTCAAGGTTAACAACATACTGTGCGGATGAAGTGCCCTGAGCTGCAACATAGCTTGCAGAGGCACTTTTTACGTCCTTACCTGTCAGGAGTTCTTCACCCGATTCATCCGAGCCGCCTCTGAATGTCATCTGAGCCGTTGAAGCAAGTTCTTTAATGGCGTCACCGGGGTCATAATTTTTCTCGTCTGATTTCCACGGAAAACGGACGGTGATCCTGTCGTTGGTGTAGTCGGGATAAAGTTCGTAGTCTGTGACATTCTGATTCACAAGACGAAGATCGAGAATAGCCTTGACAGACTGCATTTGTTCTTCT
>CACYDD010000385.1 GCA_902773065.1 uncultured Ruminococcus sp.
AGCCGCCCCGGCTACCTGGACACGGACAATCTCACGCTCGGCAGGATTATCATCGGCAAAAACAACGGAATCAGGCAGAACATTCAGTTCATTGGCGGTTTCGATAATATTTCTGTCTTTATTTTCCCAGTTGGCTTTTATGATGATAAAATCATCGGGACGCAATGCACCTTCGGGGTGATTCAGACCAGCCACAGCGTTTTCATGGTCATTTTTTGAGCAGACAGTCAGTATCACACCCAGAGATTTCAGCGATCTGACATAGCTTTGGAATTCATAATATGACTGGGCAAAACCTGTTTCCTGACCGATCTGTATACCGTCAACGCCGTCATCTCCCACAACACCGCCCCAGAGTGTATTGTCAAGGTCGAGTGCCAGTACCTTTTTATTTTTACCGAATACAGACTTGATGATATTGGCAAGGTTAAAAGAAAATTCAGGAATTGCCTCAATACACATGGCATATTTATACATATTCCAGTAGGAAGGGTCGCTCCATTTTTGCAAACCGTAGGATGCCGAAATAAAGTTGATGTCATTGATATAGAACCCTTCGGTATTGTCGGCATATTCATAGAATTTTTCATTCAGTCTTGTCACGAAATTGGAACGCCCCCTGTAATCGGAGCAATCCTTATTTCCCATCAGACGGTAAAACGGCATTTCAAAATTATTCTGAATGATCGGACAGTGGTAGGTTTCCGCTATTTTCTGCCACATCTGCTCAAATCTTCCATATTCTGCTTTCAGCAGTTCACTGACCTGATCACGACTGTCAGCAGTTGTCGGATAACTATTGATATTGCGGTTAGTGGTATGAATGAAAACAATATCAGGTGCAAAATCCAAAAGTTCCTCACTTGGAAACATGGCATCCTGCCAGTACTGAGCATATTCCGACTGATAAAATTCCGCCTCTATTCCATAGTTCAGCAAAAACAAATCAAGATATACCACGATATCATTGGTCGTTGATCCGCCAAAAACCGCTATTTTCTTTTTGATACGGCTGCTGCCGTCTGCCAGTAATTTTCTTCTGAGTGATTTTCTTTTTTTGATAATATATTCACTATCAAAAGGGAATTCCAGTTCCTTCATTTTCAGACCTCCCATATACACATAGACTACAAAGGCGTAAACCAAAAGTTTACGCCTTTATTCTTTTTAACCTTCTTACTCCTGAGCCTCATCAACGATTTTTTTACCTTTCGCCTGCGTGCGGAGGTTTTCAAGATTATCCGCATTGTCACCCACTGCCGAATAAGTCACCATTGCAAACAGCAGATCAGTCACATCATTCTGCTCAATGAAATCGACAAGATTCAGGTCAAAATATCTCATATCAACAACATAAATTTCTTCAAACGATTTGAACAGATAACCCGGAAGTGCATTGCCGTAGCTGTCTTTGACAATGACAAGCTTTCTGCCGTTATGCACATTCGTTTTTACTTTGACGATCTGTTCATCTCCGCCCATGAAGGTCAGATAAGCATTGCTCGCATCCCCGATACCGTTAAAGAAATTACCTGTACCAGAATAACCAAAACCGGTATCATAATAATAAGTCGTGCATTTGTCATTATTATCGGGAACATAATAGGTAAATGTTTCGGGGTCGTTTTTAATGTCTGCATCTCCTGTAAAGGCATACATTGTTCCGACAAAGCCGCCGATATCATTTTTCTCAAAAGTACTGAGATCATAGAAATCAACACCTGCTGCCTTTGCAAATGTCTGTGCAGCATAGTATGCACCGAGCGGTGACCAGTGGTGGTCTGTTCTGAGATAAATCTCTTCATCGGTATGCTCACCGAGAACCGTATCGATATCCACACTGATGATACCGTCATCCAGTCTTTCGGCAATGCTGTCAAAAGTTTCCTTCTGGTTGACCGTATGATCTCTGTAGCTTTCGGGCGTATAATACTCACTGGCAAGCGGTGCGATCATGGAATAGATCTGCACCTTATCTCCAAGATCCTTATGGAACTGATTCAGGGATTTCACATAATTATTGCCTGTACCGCCACCGAACAGCTCCAGTGCACGGTAATGACCGTTCTGCTTGACAACAATGATACCGTTTTCAACCTGATATTCAGGCTCTTCCTCGGATTGCTCATCAGGCTCTTTACTTTCCTCCGGCTTTGCAGCTTCGGAGCTTTCTGAACTCTCAGATTTTTTATCCTCTTTTCCTGATTGGGATGTCTGCTCATCTGTCGTTTCCTTTGAAGCTTCGGTCTTGACAGCAGGCTTGCTGTCCTGTTTATTGACAACATTGATCGGATGACCAACGACTTTGACCTCATCCTCTGTATGGATTCCGAACAATGATTTGAAATTATAACCGACCGTTTTCATATCATCCCTGTCAGGTACGGTATCATCATAAAATTCTGTCAGCCCTGCGGTGTATTCGCCTGAAAAATAGGATTCTGTCGTAAATTCAGGAATTGTTGCAAGATTACGTTTTTCAATCTCTGATTTTTCCGAACGGGGGATTGCCACAAGAAAAACGCTGATGGCAATAAATACGGGAGTCATGATCAGCAGCGAGATCACCGAAAAACCATATTCGACATTCCGCCTTTTCATATAGTTAAGACCTTTATTCTTACTTACCTTTTTCTTTTTGTTTTCCATTTTTTGATCCTCTTTTCTCAGAAGCGGAAATACAGGAACGGATTATTGGTATTATCCACCATCAGAATACTACAAATCACCAACAGCGCACAGCATACCAAAGAACCGCCGACTTTTCCGAACGCAAGAAGCTTGTTGTTTCCCCATTCGTTAAACACATATTTGATTTTCGGCAGGATCGGCATTGAAACGGCGATCGCAAAGATGATCAGGAACAGATTATTCATCAGTGAATTGTAGGTAACAACATCACCGAAAGACTGACCGTTCAGGATCATACCTGCACCCGAAATATTGACAAAGAACTGTCCGAGCTGCGACAGGTCGGTAAAATAAAAAATACCAAAACCAATAATGATGATGAGCTTACTGTAAATATGTGTCCATATCTTATTCCACTTTTTCAGTCTTTTCTTGCCGATCAGTGTTTCGATGAAGATGAAGATACCGAAATACAATCCCCAGAAAATGAAATTCCATGAAGCACCGTGCCACAGACCTGTACAGAACCAGACAAGAAACAGGTTGAAATATTTTCTCGGTCTGCCGAAAATCGGCGCATAGAAAAGATAATCTCTGAAAAACGAACTAAGGGAGATATGCCATCTCTGCCAGAATTCGCTGATCGTTTTGCAGATAAACGGATAATTGAAGTTTTCATTAAAGTGGAAGCCGAACATTCTTCCAAGACCGATCGCAATATCGCTGTAACCGCTGAAATCAAAATAAACATACAGTGAATACAGGATCACGCCGTACCATGTTCCGAGAAACGACAATCCCGAAATATCACTGCCGAAGAATTGTTCTACCACAGCATAAAGATTGTTGGCAATAATGACCTTCTTGGAAAGACCGATAATTGCTCTCATAGCACCCTCGCTGATATCAACAGGAGTCGGCTGTCTGTTTTCAATTTCCTTTTCGATCACACTGTATCTGACAATAGGGCCTGCCACAAGCTGTGGGAACAAGGAAAGATACAGCAGAAATTTTCCGAAATTTTTCTGCGGTGCAACCGTTTCCCAGAGACAGTCCATGATGTATGAAATCGCCTGGAAGGTAAAGAAGCTGATACCGATCGGCATCACAATTTGCGGAACAGGAATGGAGGTATGGAGCAGAGCATTGATGTTTTCAACAATAAAGCCGCTGTATTTGAATACGATCAGAAGTGCAAGATTGATCACAATCGCTGCTCCTGCAAAAAAACCTCCTGCTTTTTTCCCCCGGAATTTTCCGATGAGCATGGAAGCCCCCCAGTTGATAAATGCACTGAAAAGGAGCATAGAGACCCATACCGGCTCACCCCACGCATAAAAAATCAGCGAAAAAATCACCAATACAATATTTTTCGCCTTAATGCTCCTGCAAAGATAGTAACACAGAAAGCAGGCCGCAAGAAAAAAGTACACAAAAAACAACGATGAAAAAACCATTCTGTCCCCCTCATCCCCGGCATACTGAAAACGGACATATAATTCCTGTTTTCGCCGGATTTCCACATTAAATTCCTTTTTACACTTAATCATTTTACTCCATAAAACAAATAATATCAAGGCGTTTTTTATGATTATCATGTTACAGTTTTGTAAAACGGTAATTTGCACAAAAAATAATTTCACATTTGTTTTTCAGTATCATCTTTCTACACATAACTTCACATAAGGATTTCAAAAGGAAAGGTACATTTTTGTTTCAACAAAAATGTACCACCATTTTCTATTATAGCACGTCAGGCAGTTCTTTGCGGAGACGATTGTAGTTGTAAATACCGAAAATGATAACAACAGCGAATTCAATGAGGAAGATAGCGTTTTCCCAGAGCGGATGAAGCGCGTATTTCATATCTGCCGTATAGCTCGGTGCTTCCCATACCCATTTGTTACAGATAATTGCCTTGCGGTAAGCATTGACAAAATATGTCATAGGGTTGAAAAGAAGTGCCAGGCGGATGCCCTCGTTTTCAAGCGTGTAGGAATCATAGCAAACACCCGACAGCCAGAAAAGTCCCGACATAATTGTTGTGATCAGATTGGCAAAATCCTTGCTGAACGCACTCATCGGTGCAAATGACCACAAAACGGCAAGGAAAAAGAAAAACATCAGCGGTGCAAGAATCAGAACCTGAAGATTATAAATCGAAGGCTGATATCCTGTGATCAGAAGGTAGAGATAGGTCAGCGAAAACAGGAAAATATGCACATAGAATTTTGATATCGTTGTATAGGTCATAATGACAGATACGGGAAACGATACCTTTGTGACAAACTGTCTGTTTCCGCTGATGGATTTTGAGCCTCTGTTGACGGTATCGCTCATAAAAAACCAAGGAATAAAGCCTACCAGCAGAAATACAAAATACGGCACACCCATTTCTTCACGTCCTGCAGAACGCAGTCCGATCGTAAAGGCAAACCAGTATACAAAAAGCTGAAAAAGCGGCTTCATCACTGCCCAGAGAGGGCCTATTACAGCACCCTTATAGGTCTTGATCAGATCCTCCTTTGCAAGCATAAAGGTCTGTCTGCCAAAACCTATATGTTCTTTCGGGATCTGTATGATCGCATCTTTGACTCTGCCGAAAAAGCCTTTCGGTTTGTTCTGATTTTTAACTGCTGTGTTTGTCATGCTCATTCCTCCATCATTTGTCCTGAAAGCCTGCTTTATGCACTCCGTTTTTTACACTTTCTCTGACTTCTTCAATTTCTTTCTCCGCCGAACCGTCTAAGCTGCTTTTCCAGAACGGCAGCATTATAAATCCTGTCAATGTTCCTATGCCGTATACAATATGCAGCATCGGAAAAATCACCGGCAGCAATAACATATATAAACTTTTATGCTCCGCGGTAATGATCGCTGCGGTTGTGATCAATAGATCACCCAGACAATATGCCGCTGCAAGAAGGATCATCGGCAGCAAAAGCAGTGTCTGACCCGAAATCATGCCGCATATCATGAGTATCAGAAATAATATGATAACCGCTACAAGGCAAAACGGAGCAAAATGAAAAATGGAAAGACATTCCGGACAGACTCCGACTGTCAGCCCTATCCATTTTCCGTTTCCGAATTTTTGTGCGAGCATTCCTCTGAGAGTAGGTCTGATATTCTGATAAGAAATAATTTCATCACTCTGACAAATTTTGTATCCGTTTTGTCTGATTCTGTAATGCAGTTCGTTATCCTCTGTTCTGCCGAGAGAAACATTGAATCCCCCGACTCTGGCAAAAACCTCGCGCCTGTATGCCCCGTGAAACAGTGAGGAAACATACTTTTTTCCCTTTGCCTGTCTGCGGTAGCCTGCAAAGGAGCTGCCGAACATGGAGCTTTCCGCTGCCAGCAGCATTTCTCTGTATGCGGTCGGTTTATCAATATTGTTGGGTCTTGCACCGCCGCAAACATATTCTCCGTCTGCAATCAGTTCTTCATTTTTTTCGATAAAATTCTTTGGTATCGATGCATGGGCATCAAGCCGTATGATAATATCACCCATTGCCGTCTTTATTGCGGTATTCCAGCCTGCAGACTGAATCTTTCTCGGATTATCCGCAATGACAATATTCATATATTCATCAATGTGTTTTTCTTTGAACTGGTTAAAAATCGCACGGGTCTTGTCTGTCGAAGCACTGTCCACAAACACCAGCTCTGTTTTTTTCTTGTCAAACGTCTGGGCATAAACCTCTTCAAGAAGTCCCGGCAGAACCTCTTCCTCGTTATAAGCAATCATGCACAAAGAAACCGTCATAAACACTATTCCTATCATTTACTATTTTTATCATAACAATTTTATTATAATTTTTTCATACAGCTTTGTCAATCAGTTAACTGCATTTTCGGTATCATAACAAAGCAAAGGCAGAAAAGCCGGAAGA
>CACYDD010000386.1 GCA_902773065.1 uncultured Ruminococcus sp.
CACAGACAGAAGGATCAGCAGATACTGATGTTGAGGGAATTGCTGCCGAGGATTCCGAGGTTTCTGATGATTCCGAAGATCCCGATAACTCCGAAAGCTCCGAGCCGGAAACAGATGATACAGTTAGTACAACTAACAAAGGTCAGACTGTATTATCAGACAGCAATTCGGGAACATCATCAGTCAGCAGTGCAGGAAGTACGGAATCCCTTCCCAAAACAGGCGACGATTCATTTGCTGTTGTGTGGATATTTGCGGCAGTGTCTGCCGCTGCGGTGATTTTCGCTGCACAAAGAAAGAAGAATGAAATATGAGTACAAAACCAAAGCTTACAACTATTTTTTTCTCCTCAGCAGCCGGTGTGACAGCATTAGTGACTGTTCTCGCCGGTGTGCAGATACTGGGCGAAGTTTCGATATTCGGAGCAGCCGACAGTATACAGGAAAATACAGCAGCATATTCCAACGGCAGACAGACAGTGGAAGCTCCTATTACCAATAGGGGCTTTACTTCCGTTATTGTGCAGAGAGATATTCCGTGTGATATCAATTTCAAGGTTATGACAGGATTGGATGAATGTAATAGTGAAGTCGTGATACCCAAGTATGGTATTGATCTGAAACTGACCGAAGGGGACAATATCATTACGATCATGCCCGATGAGGTCGGCGTATTTGATTACACCTGCGGTATGAATATGCTGCAGGCAAAGGTTACAGTTGCACAAAGCCTTGATTATGATATTGAAGAAGAACCGGCAGATTCTAAAGCCGATGAAACCTCAGAATCAGCCGACAACAAAAATAAAAAATCCGACTCGCAGGAACAAAGCAAAACCATCGTTCACGAGGACAAAGACACCAATATGAATGACTGGATGGAAAATCAGCTGATGCCGGGACAAAATGAGGATAATGCGTCAAGAGAAATCCAGAAATGGCAGGGATGGATCTTTGACCGCTGCTGTATCGGAATCGACCCGTTTGAGCATACAAAATCCTGCAACCTCATGGGCGGCTGTTTCCGCAGCGGACTGGGCATTATCCCTTATATTCCGGGAAAAGAATTTGATACCTATACCGCACTGGATTATTATCTGAATTTTGATGCTTCCAGCAAGGCACTTGCCGAAGAATTTCTCAGAAAGCTCCCTGATGACTGGAAAAACAATGTCACTGTGTCGGTAACAGGGTATGTTGTCAATAACATTCCTGCAAGTGCGGATGAGCTTACCGTTCCCGAAACAGACGAATCAAAAGTCGATCATTATCTGACAGGTATCCACATCACCAAAATAGAAGCTGCCTATATTGAAGGACTTTCCACTAATAAACTGCCCGAACCTAATCTCACCATGACACAGCAATAGGCGAAGTACCTTTGCTACAGAACCTCAAAGTGAGAACCAACTAATCGACGCCATAATTATGCATTATGCATTATGAATTATGCATTAAAAAAGGGGGGCTGATCTGATGCTGGAAATTGAAAATTTAAGAAAAAAATACGGAAATACCGAAGTGCTGAAAGGTATCAGCTTTACAGCGGAAAAGGGAGAAATTTTAGGACTTCTCGGCCCTAACGGTACAGGCAAAAGTACAACCATGAATATTATTACAGGTTTCATCTCTGATTTTGAAGGGTCAGTCAGGCTGAACGGTACGGAAATTGTGAAACAGCCTGCGGCTTTCAAGAAAAATATCGGCTATCTTCCCGAGCTGAATCCTCTGCCACTCAATATGACAGTATATGAGTTTATGGATTTTGCGGCTGATTTAAAAAGTGTCAGCAAAAAGACCAGAAAAGAACATATTGAGCAGATTCTTGAGTCAACGGGTCTGCTTCATGTCAGGAAACGGCTGCTCCGTAACCTTTCAAAAGGCTATAAGCAAAGAACCGGTATTGCTCAGGCATTGGTAGGAGATCCCGAACTGATCATACTGGATGAACCGACAGTCGGACTCGACCCGAAACAGATCGCGGATATCCGCACCCTTGTCAGAAGTCTTGCCGCCGATCATACGGTAATTTTCAGTTCCCATATTCTTTCGGAGGTCAATGCGATATGTGACAATGTTGTGATCATGTATAAGGGCAGGGTACTGACTCATGCCGCACCAAATGAGCTTGTCAAAGAATTCGATCAGCACGGCGGCATGATCCTGTGTACGGAGGACGAAAACAATCGGTCAGAACAGATTTTAAAGCAGGCGGATTTCGTCAGGGAATACAGTATTGTCGAAACATCGGGAAATAACAGAAAATACTATATCAAGTTGGATGATAATGATTTCAGCAAAAAAATATTCTTTGCCTTTGCCGATCAGCATATCCCCATTACCCAACTGACTCCCGATCAATTCACTTTGGAAGACGCTTTTTTGCAGTACCTTGCCACTGCGGAACAGGAGGAAATATGAAATCGATCATAAAATATGAGCTGCGGCATTATATCCATTCTCCCGTTACGTTTCTGTTCGGCGGTCTGTTTTTCATGATTTGTGCGATCTATTTTTTTATTGATAATATTCGCGGCAGAAGCGGCGACCTCACGGCATTTTACAATTCTGTATCGGTCATTCTGCTGTTTATGCTGCCTGTGCTGACGGCAAGGGTCATATCGGAGGACAGAAAAAGCGGTTTTGAAGTGCTGCTGATCACATCCCCGATCAATACCGTACAAATGATCTCAGGAAAATTTGCAGCAACGATGATCGTCATTATTATTATGCTTTCCTCGACATTGTGTTTTCCTGCATTTCTTTCGCTGTTTGCCGATATTGATATCGTTTCTCTCGGCAACCGTTATCTTGCTTTGCTGATGCTGGCGGCTTCCATTGCCGCACTGGGAATATTTATTTCTTCGCTCACAGAAAGTCAGGTTGCTGCCTGTGTGCTGAGCCTGATCTCACTTCTGATTTTATTTGCGGCAAGTCCGATCGGTACGGCGGTAGGCGGCAATACCGCAAAAATCATTTCTGACATTTCTGTTTTCTCCCGATTTACAGAAATGAATGAAGGCATATTTACTGTCGGCACGGTCATTTATTTTCTCAGCTTTACTTTTGTATTTCTGTTTCTTACCGTTCAGACGACCGCCTATCGCAGAATACACGGAGGTGGCAGATCATGAAAAGCATCAATGCTGCCGGTGCAGATATTATTATCACAACATTATTGGTATCAGGTATTGTATTTCTTGTGAATGCCTGTGTGAATGTGTTTCCTGTGGAGTTTGACTTTTCGGAAGGCAAATATTATACGATCGGCGAACAGTCAAAAGCGGTATTGAATGACCTTGATACAGATGTTAAAATATATGCACTTTTTGACGAGGGAAAAGCGGATTCCGAGTATCGGAAAATTGACACACTGTTAAGATCATACGAATCCCTTTCAAACGGAAAAGTTCATGTGGAATACAAAGACCCCGATGTTGATACAGAAATCATTGCAAAACTTGACCCCGACAGTGAACTGGGACTGAC
>CACYDD010000387.1 GCA_902773065.1 uncultured Ruminococcus sp.
CATCAGTTCCTATATCTGATTCTCTAAGCTCTCCGCAGTATTTGGTGCGGTACGTATTTTCTCTAAGCATTCTATCTTTTCCTTTCGTGATATTATAAATAATGCGGCTTCAGCTTGTAAAGATACCACCAAAGCCGCTGTTTATCTGCTGTCTTTTTCAATTCGTCAATGCTGTGCATTAATATCCTTCAAACACTTTCATCAACTTTGCAAAGGACTGAGCAGCCATTTCATCTGTTGAATTATGATACAGAAGAAGGCTGTTTTCGTCCTCGGGGTCACGCAGATTTTCGGGAATATTGAAGTTCACGGAGCTGAGGTATTCATCCCAGTGTTCCAGCTTCCATGTATCTCTGTCCGAACCTCTGTCGATCATTCTCTGATGGCAGACCTCCGGATCTGTCACGATCCATACGACTGTCAGCTTTGCACCGTACTCCTTGAGCTTTGCTCGGAGAGACGCTATGTATTCATCGTCACGGATCTCTCTTGTAAATGGTGCATTGACCATCACAAGATCTTCATATTTGATTGCTTCAAAAGCAAGATCCATCACAACATCATATTCATAGTCACGGATCTCCTTTTCAAAAAAGTCCGAGCTTCTGTTATAGGGCTGACCGGCAACCGCAAAAATCTGTTTGGAAAGCGGGATCAGTGTATCCTTATCGAGATACACGATATGCTTGATTTCGGTAGCGAGCTTTTTAGAAAGCTTGGTTTTTCCGCAGGCAGGCGGTGAGGTCACAAAGATAAGTCTTTTTTCATTCATTATATATTACTCCCTTTAAAAATTTATTGATTCAAAAGCGGCAGGTTTTCCTGCATACATTTTCAACGATTATTATATTTTCATTTTTGTTTTGTACCGAACCTGATACCATATTCAAATGAATTACCACCATAGATAATAACATATTTTACAAAAAAAATCCATAGATTTTTTGAATAAAATATCTCAAACAGCAAATTTTTTTATTTTTATTTTCTATATCATCATAATTCATAATAAACCGCTGTTACATTTGGTCAATATAGTCAAATAAAAAGTCATCAAGGAACACCCCGACAGTTCCCCTGTCAGACAAGTCCCCGATGACTATGCTCAAATTTTAACATATTTCATTATTATTGTCAAGTTCCGGCGGCGGAGTGCCTCCGCTGTCAATTTCACGCTCAAGTTCATACAATACACAAATTTAACGCCGCACTTCCCCAAAAGCAGAAATGCAGCGTTAAAATAATTTTTATAAATCAAAGTTAGTTTTTAGCATACCATGCAGGATACCAGTTCTGGAACCACTTTGTAAAAATCATCATGGCGATCGGAATAATGTTGTTGATGATGGAGGTGTACATGGAAAGGTCGCCCTGCATGAGGAAAAATGTCCATGTGGAAGTCAGCACATAAAGAATACCCCATAAGAAAGTCAGAATCTTGTTGGTACGCATGAACAGCGGATTTTCAAGAGCACTTTCGCCGTTGTAGTTATTCATGGAATAATATGCTGTCAGCGGTACTTTTGTCAGGCATGATAAGCTCCACATCAGACCAAAGGAAAGATACGAAACAGGGATAATAATATTGGAATAGCCGATCAGGAGAATCAGAACCGAAAAACCAATAACTGCTGTGCTTGAGATCACATCATAAACCGTTTTCTTGTTTTTGACAAACAGTAGTGATGTCAGTGCACAGACTGCGATGGAAATGATACTTCCCATATAGGCATCTATTGCAGGTCCGATCCAGAATGCGATCCACGGAATCAGCAGTATCAGCATATTGGTCGGTTTTTCATTGCTTGCCGACTTGGCAGTCTTTTTCGCTTTCTGTCCCTTTGTTGAGCCGAAATAATCCTCCCAGTGAAGCATAAGGTTAAAATCACCTTTTACCTTATACTGCTTTTTCATCATGGCTTCTTTGCCTGTCGTCTTTCCGGTAGAAATATCATTCCATACCGTGAAAGGTGTTTCGATTTTGGTAGTGTATTCGAGGAAATTGTCTTTCAGCACTTCATAGCCGTCCTTTTTAAGTACGATCTGATATTTCTTGTCAATATCGGTATACTCCATTTCAAGAACAATATCCTTGCCCTTGTAAGAATTCTTATTGTAAAGAGCCGCCATCTGCTTGGTGAATGTGTATGATTTATCGGCTTTTTCGCCTGTTTCCTTTTCAATGCCCCAGCTTGCATCCGCCATTGCTTCAAATGTTTCTCTCGGGAACAGCAGCGTGTCAAGCTCTTCTTTTGTTTCATCGGAAATGCCGCCTGCTGCAAACTCCTCGCCCGCCTGCTTTACATAGCCGAGATATTCATTTGTTCTGCCTGCCAGCTCAGGAACTCTGAAAAGCTCGCCCTGACCACAGTAGATCGTTTCATATCTGCCCTTTCCGAGGAAGTGGTCGAACATGGTATTGACCGAACCGTAATTACCCTGTGCGGTATAGAAACCACAGGTTGAGATCACAACATATCGTTTGCCTGACATATCATATCTTGTCGGGTGACTGCCGCTTTCGGCATCCTTTACCAAAAACGGCAAAGCAAGCGGAAGCTGTCTGTCGATCAGATTTTTCAGCTTGCTCGGCACATTGAAATAATACAGCGGAAACGACCAGATCACGGTATCTGCCCACAGCATTTTTTCAAGGATCGCTGTCATTTCATCTTTAATGACACACTGTCCGGGTGTTTTGTTCCAGCAGGAGAAACAGCCAAGACAAGGCTTGATATTCAGGGTATTCACCTGAATTTCCTCATATTCCACATCCGTTGCCTCTTTGATACCTTCAATAAAAGCGTTCGTCAGTTTGTAGGTATTGCTCTTTTTGCCCTTGGGGCTTCCGTTAATCATCAGTACTTTCATTTTTAATTTCCTCCAGTTCTTTAATACATTGACCTGCCCATTCATTCAGCGTTTGTATATACATAACTCCGTATTTTATCGTCATTTTCCAATACATCGATATCATCGGATTTTTGACAGCCTGTTCATACATTGAGATATTTTTCGGCGGCCCTGACATTTCTGACATGAATTCTCCGCAGCTTCTCTGGATGCGGCTGAAAAATTCAATGTTTTCGTCAATACTCTTTTCTCCTCTGAAAAATGTCTTCATCATGATAGGACTTCTGGTTTCAAAGCCTGTGTCCTCTTCCGCAAGCCATCTGTTCAGTTCTTCCTTACCGCTTTCTGTTATAGAAAACAGTTTCTTATCGGGTTTACCGCTTTGTACAACATTCTGATCTGTCACCCAACCTTTTTTTTTCAGCGTTTGCAGTTCTCTGTAGATCTGACTTGTCTGTGCCGTCCAGAAAAAGTCAAGTGAATTCTTGAATGTCCGCATGATATCATACCCTGACATTGAACCGTAGTTCAGCAATCCCAATATTCCGTGCTTCAGCATATAAAACCTCCTGTATTCCACTTGTTGAATATACCATACTTCCACAAGTGGAATATGTCAAGCACATTTTTTTATTTTCCTGTATTTTAGGAATAAGAAGCAGAATTCAACAGATACATCCGTTCCATATTAAGCAAAATGCCAAACAGAAGTAATAATTTGTTCAAAAAGTTTAATTTATATTGTTTGTTTTATACAACGAAACAGTTTTGTGCTATTTACAAAAAGTCAAACTTGTGATACAATAGTATTATTATCAAAGAAATATAATCAATAAGAACGGAGATGGTTTGAGATGCAGAATGAATACTTGTTACAGAACGAAAGCTTTTTTAATATCACTCAGGAACTGCGGGAACTGAGTGCATTGTGTGAACAGAACGGAAAAATTGATAAGGAATTGTATACCAAATATGATGTAAAGCGTGGTCTGCGTGACCTCAACGGCAAAGGTGTGCTGGCAGGTCTGACAGAAATATCGGAAATCTGCTCTTCAAAAGTCGTTGATGGTGTCAGTCAGCCGTGTGACGGTAAGCTTTATTACAGAGGAATTGACGTTGAAGATATCGTAAAGGGATTTATTTCTGATAACAGATTCGGATTTGAGGAAGTTGTTTACCTTCTGATTTTCGGCACACTGCCAAGTCCCCGACAGCTGGAACAAATCAAACGATTGCTGTCTACATACCGAAATCTTCCTCAGTCCTTCCCGAGAGATATTATCCTGAAAGCACCGAGTACCGATATGATGAACGGTCTGGCAAGATGCGTGCTGACCCTGTATTCCTATGACCCGAATCCCGATGATACTTCTATTCCGAATGTGCTGCGTCAGTGCCTGCAGCTGATCGCACTTTTCCCTGTGCTTTCGGTTTACTGCTACAGAGCCTACAGTCACTATTATCTCAGGGACAGCCTGTTTATTCATGCTCCCCAGCCGGAACTTTCCACAGCGGAAAATATCCTCTATATGCTCCGCCCCGATTCCAAATACACTGCTCTTGAAGCAAAGCTTCTTGATATGTCGCTTGTTCTCCATGCAGAACACGGCGGCGGCAATAACTCCAGCTTTACCACCCATGTTGTTTCCTCTTCCGGCACAGATACTTATTCTGCCATAGCGGCGGCTCTCGGTTCTTTGAAAGGACCGAAACACGGCGGTGCAAACATCAAGGTTGTCAAAATGTTTGATGATATGTATCAGAATATCTCTGATTACAATGACGAAGATGAAGTAAGGAATTACCTCAAAAAGCTCCTCCACGGTGAAGCCTTTGACAAAGCAGGTCTGATTTACGGTATGGGTCATGCTGTTTATTCGATTTCCGACCCGAGAGCAAGGGTATTCAAATCCTTTGTAGAAAAGCTTTCCGAAGAAAAGGGCAAAACAAAAGAGTTTGCACTGTATTCCCTTGTGGAAAGACTTGCCCCCGAAGTAATTGCGGAGGAAAGACGCATTTACAAGGGTGTCAGTGCCAATGTAGACTTCTACAGCGGATTTGTTTACAATATGCTTGACCTTCCCACACAGCTTTTCACGCCTATTTTTGCGATCGCAAGAATTGCAGGCTGGTCTGCACACCGTATTGAAGAGCTTGTCAACCCAAGCAAGATCATCCGTCCTGCTTACATGAATGTCCACGACCGCACCGAATACAAGCCCCTCTCCCAAAGATAATTAGTGGGTAGTGGTTAGTATTTAGTGATTAGGATCACAGCAACAAAAGAACCGATGTACCTGTTACCGTACATCGGTTCTTTTGTTATTCTGTCTCATCAACGACAGATGATTGTCCGTCACTCTGTGCTTTTTTCATAAAGTATTTTCTGAGCGTCATGGCATTGGCATCCTCAGGCGTTTCCTCCACATCACCATAGGTATAGATCTTAACAAGCGTTTCCTTCCCCTCCTTGTATGTAATTCCATACAATTCGGTCGTTCCTGTTTGCTCAGACAGTGTTTCGGAATGGTGTTTCCCCTTTGGATCAACTTCATTTAAAATCTCATATAAATTACTGATATCATGAGCAGAAATATAATCCGTTCCTTTGAGTGAAGACTTTTTCTCCTTGGCTGCTTTCAGTATTTTTTCGGGAGTCATATCCTCAGTAATATCCGTAAGTTCAAAATCATACCTTTTTCCCTTGCTGTCGATCAGATAACCGCTGACATCGGCAGAATAGAATTTATTCTGATAAAAACTAAGAAACAGCAGATCCTGCTCAATTTCGGGCTCGCTTGATTCTGTCGAGGACACAGCAGAAGGTTTCCCCGAGTTTTCAGTCACCTGTGTCTCGAGATCATTTTTTGTCAGGTTCAGTATCAATGCAAAAATACCTACCGCTATTAACATTGCGGTCATAACCGCAACCATTGTTTTCATTTTATCCATAGCAACAATCCCTCCCGACTTCTACCTAAATTATACACTATATTACATTATAAATGCAAGAGTCTTTGTATAAAATCAATGATTTTATTTATGTTCGCAGGATTGACTTTTGTGTTTTAGGGGTATAAAATGAGATTGATAATTATTTTAAAGAGGTGAGTCTTTGAAAAAGAAATTGACAATGCTGCTTGGCACAGCAGCAGGCATTATTTTGCTTTCAGCGTGTTCTTTTGTGGAATACAACAGTCTTGAAGAAACGAATGTACCGAAAACAGAAAGCGTTGCGGCAGGTGAAATCACCCCCGATCAAACTCCCTCAACCGTTAAAGAAGAATCAAAAACCATCGGAGCGGATAAATTGACTGTAACGGTCAGAAATCTGAACTATGTTGGAAAAGTACAGGAACCATCGGTCACAGTCAGATACCATAATAAAGTCCTTCAAAAAAATACCGACTATATCCTGCAATATGATACAAAGGATTTCTCAATAGGGATTCATAAAGCCGAAATTATCATGCAGGGAAAATATGAAGGCAGTAAAAGCATCACATACAAAATTGAACCAGTCCGGGTCAATATCACCACCATAGAAACAAAGGTCAGCAGTTTTCAAGTGAATTTTACGCAATCGGAAACGGCAGACGGCTATGAAGCGGAATATTCCCTGAATGAAGATTTCTCCGAAAGCGTTGCCGTACAGACCGATACAACAAAATTTCTTGCAGAAAATCTGCCCGAAAACAGCACCTTCTATATCCGTGTCAGAGCGTGTAAAAAAGTGGGTGACGAAACACTTTATTCCGCATGGAGCGAAAGCAAAAAATGCAGCCTGAAAGAAATCACTGTCAAAGACGGCATGACCTATATTGACGGAATTCTTGTGGTCAATAAAACCTACAGCCTGCCTGAAGATTACGGCTCTGGCGAAGACCCGGAAGCACTCGCGGCATTTCAGGAAATGTGCAGTGCAGCGGTAAATGACGGCATTTATCTTTTTTCTGTTTCCGGCTACAGAAGTTACGATTTACAGAATTATCTTTACAATGAATTCAAAGATCAGCGTGGAACGGAAGGGGCGGATATGGTTTCCGCAAGACCGGGACATTCCGAGCACCAGTCAGGGCTTGCTTTTGATGTGAATACTACCTCCTTTGCCTTTATCGGAACACCCGAAGCACAATGGCTGGCAGAAAACAGCTGCCGCTACGGTTTTATCATCCGCTACCCCGAAGGTAAGGAAAATATCACCGGCTACTCCTATGAACCATGGCATATCCGCTATGTCGGAAAGGAATTTGCAGAAACGATCTATAAAAGCGGTCTGACACTTGAAGAATATTTCGGCATTACTTCAGAATATAAAGAATAATAAAAACCAGACAGTTGGTTCAATGAAATCGACTGTCTGGTTTTGCTTACAGTAAAAAATAAATATACGCGGCTGCACCGAGTTGTAAAACAGCAAGCACTGTTAATATGATAAAGACTGCTTTAAGGGCTTTGAGGGTACTGTCAATCCGTTTTTCCGCTGTCGTTCCTGACGGTGTGATACGTACACGCTTTACGCCCGAAAGCTGTTTGTCAAGCTCCTGCGAAACGGTTTCAACATCGGGTTCATCATTGCTGACTTCGTTCAGATGATATTTTTTGATAAGATTTTTTCGTATTTGTTTCAGAAGCGCATCCGCATGATCTAAATCATCGGGCAGAAGTATGATCGTCTGTTCTCCGCTTATATAAGTTACAGCCCTTGCACTTTCTTCTGTTGTAACGGTTTTGCTGCCCGGTTCTTGTTTGGGGTTCAGAACCTTTTTCAGTATGTTTTCTCCGCTTTGTTCACCGACGACAAAAATCAGCCTTGCTTTTCTGACAGCAGCCGATAGCCTGTCGGCAAGCTCTTCAGGAGAGGCTGCTGCATATGCGTCTGAAAGTATCAGCCCTGTTTCGGAAAGATTATTTTCTGTAATATGTTGAATCTCTGCCGTTGCGGATGAACGGTAATATATCAGTTCGTAATTCACTTTCTGTACCTCTGCTAATTTTATAAAAATTGAGTTATTGCCAAAAGGCAGGATTCAGTTATCAGTCAGAATATATCTGATATCTGATCCCTGAATCCTGATCCCTTTACATCATTATTCTTCCGGTTCGTCAGTACTTTCCTCCGGTTCGGATACATCTTCCG
>CACYDD010000388.1 GCA_902773065.1 uncultured Ruminococcus sp.
GATTCATTCACATTACTTCACCTCTCTTTCAACATCTACTTCTTCATCTGAAACAAGACCTTTTTCCTCCGCGCTATCCTGCACAGCCTGCAGTCTACACTCCAAATCTTTTGCCGCTTTATATTTATCAAAACTAAACGACAAATACGGTCTCTTGTTTTCAAATATACTTTTCAATTCAGAATCGTTTGTAATTATAAACATATCCTTCAAACAATCAGTATTTTGTAATTCCTTCTCCAAACGAAAATCTCCTTTTTCTTTTAACATAATATTTGAAGCGGAAATCACAAACCTATCAACATCATTTGAAGTGGCAAAATAATCAGGAAAACGAAACAAATCAACCTCAATAAGATCCGTTTTGGACACAAACCAACGAAATGCCCTATCATATATGTTTACTTCATCGCAAAAATCATCTAAACTCATAGGGTTATCACTATCCTTGATTTGTTTTTTATATTCATACTGAATCGTACCCTCAAAATCGCCTTTTGATACATACTTTCTATAATTTATACCGTTATGAATTTTTTCAACTTCACCATCATACAAATCCATAATCTTATCGTACGTCAAACCTTTTGTATTAAAAATCGGAAGATAATACCTACCAGGACCAGTAATATCCCCCCTACTACCAAACTCATTTTTAACCATCTCTACAACAAGATTCTTCGCTAATTCTTCATCACCATAAAGATCTTTGCAATATTCATACAATTCTCTTGTTGCAAATCTCTGAGCATCAAGCTCAATAAGCATATGCTGCGCATTATCATACGACATATTTCTATACCCTTGATGATAATACATACGATTACCTTCAATAGATACTTTCTCACATGCGATTGTCCTCATATCATCTTGAGTAAGTCCATCACACATATCACCTTTAACGATCGCTTGAAATTGCTGCACATGACGTTCTTCATGTTTCAATGAATATACAGCCTTCAAAAAAGACATCGTATTTACCGGAGTCAACGCTTTTTGTAACATAAAACTATCTGAAGTAACCGAAGAATACGGATGTAAATGTACATCAATTACCTCAAAACTTCCTGGCGGAGTGTGTGTCACACCAGTCGCATTAGTCAATGAAACAAAATGCACAGGCACACTATAATCCTTTTCAAATTGATTCAATAATTTATGCATCAATCTATCACATAAAAGGAAATCCATAAACTTACTATATTTCATAACAACACCTAATCAATAAAAACATCACCTTCGCCGCTAACTTCATTAGCATTCATTATATCATTATAGGAATAACCCAAGAAATTGATCCCAAAACGCTCACTCATTTGCCTCAAAAAAGAAATCGTTCCTTCATTTGTATTCATAAAAATCCAAGGCCAAGATTCCATTTCATTACCGTTTGCCAAACGAAGTCTATAAACCTCAACACCATTTACCAAATCGGCATATACAACATGTTTTTTCGCATCAAAATCTTTTGGGTTTAATCTTTTTTCCAACTCAGTCAATTCTACTCTCGGTGGATTATTCTCTAACCATTCTTCTACATTCCTATTCATATTATTATTTCCTTTCTTCAAAACGCATTAAAATACTCTACATAACCCATAATTCACCTCAATAATTAGCCACAATATTAGATGTGCCATACATATTATTTAGAACCAAAATTTCATGAACACCATAGCCTAAAGGACAAAAACCTAAAGACTTCCAAAGAAGAACAAAATGATCAATACCGTTTTTAATGCCATTATCAACATCATACAAAAAACGATCATCATCTTCCGACACTCTCAAACGACAAATAGAATCAACACCTATATCATCAAAATAAAGTTCATGAATTTTATAATCAACCTCATCCAACATAATATTCTTTTCGAGCTCTGTTAATTCAACTCTTGGCGGATTTTGTTTCAACCATTCTTCTACATTTTTATTCATAATAACATCTTCTCCTTTTCACCACTCTCAATCAATAAAAACAATACTATTCATGCTATTATCTCCTTTTTTCAACAATTAACAGATCTGTATAACTGACCGTACGTATTATTCAACACATTCAATTCAACCCGACCATATCCCAAAGGGCAAAAACCAAGAGACTTCCATAAACGCAAGAAATTTTCTACACCATGCTTAATACCTTCTTTAGAATAATACTTAAACCGA
>CACYDD010000389.1 GCA_902773065.1 uncultured Ruminococcus sp.
GTATACAGAAGGGCATTCTTGAAATATCTGGCAAGGAAGAGCCTTACGACATCTTTATCTGCTACAAGGAGACCGATGACAGCGGCAACAGAACAGTTGACAGCGTGATGGCGCAGGATATTTACGATATGCTCACAGAAAATAAATACCGTGTGTTCTTTGCCCGTATAAGCCTTGAGGACAAGCTTGGCACTGCCTATGAGCCGTATATTTTCGCGGCGCTCAACAGTGCAAGGATAATGCTCGCAGTCGGCACTGATTATGAGTATTACAATGCCGTATGGGTAAAGAATGAATGGAGCCGTTTTCTCGCGATGATGAGCAAGGACAAGAAAAAGGTGCTGATCCCCTGCTACAAGGATATTGACGCTTATGATATCCCGAAGGAGTTCAAGCATTTGCAGGCTCAGGATATGGGTAAGGTCGGCGCTATGCAGGACTTACTGAGAGGTATCAAAAAGATACTGCCGAAGGAGACGACCCCTGTCGTTCAGCAGGCAACTCAGGTAGTACAGCAGGTTCAGCCTAGCCCAGGAGGAGCAAATGTCGCTTCGCTTTTGCAGCGTGTGTTTATGTTCCTTGAGGACGGGGACTGGAATAATGCAAATGCCTACTGTGAAAAGGTTCTGGATATTGACCCGAAAAACGCAGAGGCTTATCTTGGGAAACTGATGGCGGAATTGAAGGTAAGTAAGAGGGAAAATTTGAAGAATTGTGAGGAGACTTTTGACGGCAGCAATATTTTTCAAAAAATAATGCGTTACGGTGATGATGCGCTCAAAGCCGAAATGGAAAGCTGCATTCAGTACATAAATGACAGAAAACATAAAGCATATCAGGAATATATCTATCAGGAGGCAACTGCCAAGCTGAAGTGGGCAAAAATAACTAAGGAATATGAAGAAGTAAAGCAAATGCTGATTCCGATTCGTTCATTTGGTGATGCAGAGGTACTGATTGCAAAATGCGATGAGGCTATTTCCTCCATAGAAACACAAACAGAAACATATAAAGAAGAAGTGTATCAAAAAGCCTCTGCAATGGCAGAAAGCGGTGACTATTGGAATGCTGTTATTACTTACGGTTCAATTCTGGGGTATAAAGATACTTCTGAGCAAATCAAAAAATGTGCAGAACTTTCTCGCAGCAATAAACAGCAGTATCAAGAATACCTTGATGCATTATTAAGACAGATAGAAGGAGTTAAGAAAGAATGCACCACTTTCAACGATAAGCTTGCGACATTAAAGAAGGAATATCAGCAGATGATTTCTTGCCGGGATTCATTGATAAAAAGCAGACAAGATCAGAATACACTAATGCATCAAAAGGATACTCTTGTTGCGGAGCTTTCGGGATTAGGAGTTTTTGAATTTTCACGAAAACAAAAAATGAAAACCGAAATCAGAAATTATGATGCACATTTGGCAAGGTTAGCCAATAACATTGCTGCTTTAGACAATGGAACGGATTACGATACTGTAATTCAAAAAATCCTGACAGAAATAAAAGAGTCGCAGAAAAGTTATAATATTTTACAACAAAAAATCAATACCCTGCAAAAGAATATTGATGCGTTACAGGTTGCTGCACAAAATCCTATAGACAGCTTTGAATTATTGAAATTTGGAGTCAGAATGAATTCTGTTTTGGCGTTGACCAAAGAAGCCTCATTGACAAGTTCAAAAAAAATACAAGAATACATAAGATACAACAATATCTCAAATGTGGTCATTCCCGATGGCATGACGAATATAGGAACTGGTGCGTTTATGGGATACGGAAGCTTGACCTCCGTCACCATCCCCGACAGCGTGACGAGTATAGGAGAGAGGGCGTTTAGTGGTTGCAGCAGCCTTACCACGATCACAATCCCCGACAGTGTGACGAGTATAGGAGAGTGGGCGTTTTATGAATGCAGAAGCCTGACATCTGTAGTCATCCCCGACAGCGTGACGAGTATAGGAGATCATGCGTTTGATTGGTGCGAAAGACTGACCATCATCACCATTCCCGAGAGCGTGACGAGCATTGGATATGAGGCGTTTGGTAGGTGCAAAAGCCTTACCATTAAAGGTAAAAAGGGCAGTTATGCAGAAACCTATGCAAAATATAATAGAATAACATTCCATGCAATCTGACAGAAAATAAAGTATGTGAAAAATCGTTCCACGACCACAATAACGGCCGGGGAACGATTGTTTTTGTATTAATAAACATCAGCAAAAAGCCTATACAAAATTACCAGTCGTAGTTTTGTATAGGCTTTTCATCTTTGGTAAAAACAGAGAAATGTTGTTTATTCAAAAACTTTTACTCAGCGATACGAATCATAGCATGAAAGAATAATTACTTAATGTTCTTAACCAAACCAACAAATTCCTTAACTAAA
>CACYDD010000390.1 GCA_902773065.1 uncultured Ruminococcus sp.
ACAGAGCCACCCAAATCGTGAGGTATCGCTGAAACACGCTGATACCTTTATTCTTTTGTTCCATATTATCACTCCAAACATATTTATATATTGAAATAAGTCGATATATTATACTGAATAATAGTCGTGCATACACACGACTTATTCTTCACCGCAACAGCACTTGCTTTCAGTTTCCGTGACAGTTGTCAAATTGGATATACATTTGATTGCGACCTCTGCACCCTCTGCTGAAACCGAGTAATGTGTCCACTTTCCTTCTTTTCTGCCGACCACAAGTCCACTGTCACAAAGTATTTTCATATGGTGAGAAAGTGTCGGCTGACTTAATTTCATTTCATCAAGTAGCTCACAAGCACACCGTTCTCCGTTTTTTAGAAGTCTAATGATTTTTACTCTGTTTTCATCGCATAGAGCCTTAAATATAACGGTTATTTGTTTTTCTGTCATACTCATTTCAATCACCTCTATATATAGAAGTTTATCTATGTGTAATTATATGCTTCAAATAGATATTTGTCAATATGTTTTACAAATAAAGATTAGAATGTTTTAGAAAAACGATTGTGACAACAGGTAGCTACAATATCTGAACAACTTTATATCAAGGTGTTGGTGCATAGTATGTAGGCAAGTGGGACTTCAAGTCCCGGACGATAAGTTTTTGTCGGCAATATTGACTACCCGTTTCAATTTCTGTTCGGCATACCTGACGGTTTTATAAGCTCCTCCGCTTTTGTGCTGAATACAGCAGATTATCAGGTCAGACCTGTCAACCATTGCCCTGTTGCGAATTTGCATAGCTGACTTATAATGTGCCTTTGCCGACTGCTCACAGATTTCCACATCGTCATAGTATTCAAGGAATTCTTTTTCGTTGTCACAAAACTCTGCTTTCATATATGGCAGCATCCATATCAGCGAACAGTTACCATAATCCATTTGCTTTTTCACCCTCCTGACCACAGACGCAGCAAGAATATCAAACTCTCCCTCACGCCCGACAAGAAATTCAATATATTGCTTTTTCTGAATAAGCTCCGTTATTTTCGCTTCAAGTTTCTTTTCCACTTCAAGAGCGTTTTCTATTTCTCTGTGACCGAAAAAACTGACAGTAAAAATAGCTGTTCAAAAACCTTTCTTCCGTCTGTTTTTTTTTTTTTTTTCACTTCCTGTTTAATGACAGCTTCAGGATAGCCTTTTTAAATATTCCTGATCTGTCTTTCAATATTTTGCTTATCGGTTGATATTCTGCAATAACCATAAATCATACTCAATTACTCCAATCGTGTCATTTTAGAGGATCGGTATTATCAACACTATCATTATAGTGCTATTTTAATTATAAAACAAGTTTATTTTGACACTGATATAAAGAACATTTAATTTGACACTACTTCCCCGATGTTTACAATATCAATACCTTTGTTTTTAGCATATTCAACAGTGTAAGCCGTTCTGCCTGATTTTCTTGTCAAATAACAGATACACAAACTGCTGTAATTGACAAGGTGACGATTTCTCTTGTACATACAGCCGTAAGGAATATCAGGAAATGGTTTATGATATTGTCGATACAATTATCAAGCATAAGTTAAAATAACTAACCGTAAATTTCATCAATCTTTTTGAAACACTTGCATATCTACAAATTTGATAGTATAATAACATTGAGGAAGTATATAATAAAAGGAGAGTAACGCCGTTGGCACTTTTGACAAATCCACTAACGCCTGAAGAACAGCATCAAAAAGATCTGGAAACTCTTGAAAAACTGCGAATTCTTGATGATACCCTTATGCGGGAAGTTTTCAGGAATAATTTAGAGCTTGCACAGTTTATGCTTCGTATTATTATCGGCAAACCCGACTTAGTTCTTACAAAAGAAGAAACACAGTATGATTTACAGCATTTGTTCGGCAGCCGTTCCATTACACTTGATGTATTCGGTGAGGACAGCGATGGAAAACAATATGACTGTGAAGTACAGATAGCGGATGACGGAGCAAAT
>CACYDD010000391.1 GCA_902773065.1 uncultured Ruminococcus sp.
CTTTTCATCAAGTATTTCCAATGTTCTCCCTCCTTATCGTAAACTGATACGCTTTGCACGGCGAATCTGAATAATATTTATCACAAACAGAAGGACAAAAGAGATAATCAGAAGTACCAGTGCGATTGCTGTTGCACCTGCATAATCCATGCGTTCGAGCTTCTGCATGATCACATAGGAGACAACCTGTGTGCCGTTTTTGGCACTGTTGCCCGAAATATAAATGACGCTGCCGTACTCGCCGATTCCCCTTGCCAGTGCAAGACCGAAACCTGTCAGAAGTGCCGGGAAAAGCTCGGGGAAGATCACCTTCCAGAAGGTTCTTCTTCTGCTTGATCCGAGAATATAAGCTGCTTCTTCATACTGGTCATCAATTTTTTCAAGTACAGGCTGCACTGCTCTTACAGTAAAAGGAATACCGATAAAGATAAGAGCCAGAACAATACCGATATGCGTATAAGAAATATCGATTCCTATGCTTGAAAAAAAGCTGCCCGGGAAACCTGTATCGGAATACATTTTAGAAAGTGTGATACCTGCAACTGTCGTTGGCAATGCAAACGGCAGTTCAATCAGACCGTCAAGGATTCTTTTGCCCGGAAAATCATATTTCACAAGCACCCACGCCAGTATCAGTCCGAAAACCGCATTGATAAACGCTGCTATTAC
This sequence comes from uncultured Ruminococcus sp., assembly GCA_902773065.1. Classification (GTDB taxonomy): domain Bacteria; phylum Bacillota; class Clostridia; order Oscillospirales; family Acutalibacteraceae; genus UBA1213. The sequence continues at coordinate 670 of CACYDD010000391.1, forward strand.
AGAACATACGATACTTGTTGCGAATGCAGACAATACATTTTTTGCTGTGATCAGTTTCCAGAAATCCTCCGGAGAAAGCTGGAACGAATAAATCAGCACTGATGCCAGCGGTATCAGAATCAGAAGCGACAGCAAAGCAATCGTAATTCCCAACGTCAGTTTAAAGCCCGGAATCACTCTGACCTGCTTTGCCCGTTTTTTTAATGCCATTTTACAATCCCCCTCTTTTATAATGCATAATTAATAATGCATAATGCATAATGAGTGGCACAGGTAAGTTTGTTCTGCCTTTGAGGTTTTACAGCAAAGGTAGTTTACTTTCTCCCTACACAGTTTTTAAAACAACACCGCACAGAGCCGCCCAGGCGGACTTTGTGCGGTGTTGCCTTAATTATTTATCATAAATTTCATCAAAAATAGCTCCGTCATCAAAGAACTTCTCATAAGCTGCATTCCAACCGCCAAAATCATCGATCTTGCACAGTTTTACATTGAGGTCGAACTTATCGCTGAAGCGATTCAGGATTTTTTCGTTAGTCGGTCTGTAACCATTTTCACCGATCACCTTCTGAGCATCTTCAGTGTACAGATATTCAAGATATTCCTTTGCAACATCCTGTGTGCCGTTCTTATCAGCATTGGAATCAACGATTGCTACACTGGGCTGTGCGAGAATGGAAATACTCGGTGTTACGATCTCATAATCATCAGGATACTCTGCAACACTGTTGATCGCTTCATTCTCCCATGCAATAAGGACATCGCCCTGTCCGTTTTCAACGAATGTTGTTGTTGCACCTCTTGCACCTGAATCCATTACTGTAACATTTGCATACAGCTTGCTGACAAAATCCTTTGCCTTTTCTTCATCATTGTTGTTATGGTCGAGGGCATACTTCCATGCTGCAAGGAAGTTCCAGCATGCACCGCCGCTGCTCTTCGGATCCGGATTGATGATTTCAACGCCGTCTTTGGTCAGGTCATCCCAGTCTTTGATATTCTTCGGATTGCCCTTACGTACAAGGAATACGATCGTTGATGTATAAGGTGAGGAATCAAGATCAAATTCTTTGATCCAGTCACTTTCGATCAGACCTGCTTCTTCAATCAGTGTGATATCATGCTCAAGTGCAAGTGTTACCACATCTGCCTCTGCACCCTCGATAACGGAACGAGCCTGTTTACCTGAGCCGCCGTGAGACTGAACCACTTCAACCTCTGAACCGTGCTTTTCCTTATAATACTTCTCAAAAAGCTCGTCATACTGCTGATAAAGCTCTCTTGTCGGGTCATAGGAAACATTTGTGATTGTCACCTTGCCGTCACCGCTGCCTGTATTAGAACCGCTGCTCTTATCATCTGATTTTGAGCATCCTACCAATGAAACCGCAGCAACTGACGCTGCCAGAAGCAAACCTATTATTCTTTTACTCTTTTTCATATTGATCCAAACTCCTTCATTGTAAATCATCTGTCTCTTCTGACAGAACTCTGATATTAACCTTTGTACCGTTCAACAGAGAATGCTTTACATTCGTCCGTTTCTCCAATTGTTTCTGACCATTAGCATAATCATGAGATCCTTTTCTCCTTCCGACAGCCAATTCATACCTTTCCGATATGTTTTATACATATTAATTACAATGTTATTATATTCGTAAATCCCGAAATTGTCAATTATCGTTAAATTATACATTTCTATAGATCAAACTTATATCTTTTTCATTATCTATAATTTTTACACAATTCCCCCACATTCTTATACAGAATATCTAAAGGAAGATGAACTGAGCTGTAAGCACCATAAATTTTCGTACCATTGACGGTTTTGTATGCACAGATTTTTACATAGAATGTCAAAAAAACAGCTATCGGACGGTGTCCAATAGCTGTCATATGCATTCCCTTAGGGTCAATTTTTGTCAGCATTCTCTTCATCAGATTCGTTACTTCCTGCTGATCGTCTACAGATAATGTAATCATTGTGTATCTCCTATACTCTGTATATCTTCAATAATGATCCTTGCTGTCGTGCCGTGTTCACCGCTGATAATTTCAAGCTCGCCGTTACTCATCGAATGCAGTCTTGCACGGACATTTTCAATACCGATACCCTTGCGTTTTGTCTGTTGTTCAGTGATATTGCTTTTGCCTGAGCCGTCATCAATCACCTCAATCATAACCTTCCCGCCAGCCCTGTGAGCGTTGATCTGTACTGTTCCGCCCTTTTCATAGGTTGCCACACCGTGACGGACAGCATTCTCCACAAGCGGCTGAACGGATAATGCAGGAATCAGGAAATCATCGCAGTCGATATCATATTCCACTTGCAGACGTTCTCCGAAATTCTGCTTTTCAAGTGCAAGGTAGGCTTCAATATTTTCCATCTCCTGTTCAAACAGAATCAGCCTTGTATCACCGAGTGCTTCAAAATTGGAACGAAGATATCGTGAAAAGTTCGTGATACTCTCATAAATTTCCGGATAATCGGAACAGCGGGAACGCAGTGCCATAAGAGAATTATTGATAAAATGCGGCTGTATCTGTGCCATGAGCGTTTCATTCTTGCTGTGTTCCAGTTCCAGTTTGTTTTCTGCAAGCTGAGTCTGCATTTTTTCCATTGCAAGCTCCTGTTGATGAAGTTCTTCCTGTACTTTGCTATGCTGTATTGCTGACAGATAAAAATAATAGACGAGAATATCTATCGCCGCTATCTCATCGGTGCAGTTGATGACTATATCCTCTAGTTCAAAATACGTTGTCAGAATCGTGGCGACCGTCATAAATATAACAATCATAGATTTTGAGATGTTTCCGCTTTTAATAAATTGGGGAGATCGTATCATCAGCATTACCAAATATAAAAGCATGATCGCACTCGGCAGCATTCGCAGATGTCCTCCGATGAAAACACGATCGGCATTGAAGCAATAGATCAGCGGCAGACCAAACATATTAAGTATCACAATAACAGAATATACGGCAAATGGCAGTATAATCAGTACCTTATGCCTTATCGAAGCGACAAGATACAGCTCCAACAGGCTAATAAGCGGATAAATAAGATAGATCAGCGACGTTTTGACATACATCATCCACATCGGCTTATCGTATGTCACGCACCAGTATTGGATATATTCACAGCTTGTCAACACAAAAACAAGTCCCATAATTATCCATACAAATTGTGTACCTTCTATCTTCGTTTTTCGGTTGGCGACCAGTATGACTGTGAGTCCTGCAAGAAGCATGAGAGTGATATAGCTTTGAGAAACATATTCCATTATCATCTGCATCTGTAAGTATTCCCCCTAAAAAGAATATTTATATTATGTCATATTTCCGATAAAATTTCAACTGCAACAGAGGCGAAGTGCCTCCGCTGTCAATTACGCTGCAGCTTTATGCCAACATGTTTAACGCTGCTGCGTAAAGTCCCAGAAATATTTACACGAACTATTGTTACATTCAACAGCTTGCTGTTCTTTTCAGATTGTCAATAAATGATGCAGTTAACGGTGAAGGCTTGATACCTAACGGGAGAATATAGCCAATTTCCATATAATCATCAACATCAAGTGCTTTCGCTATAATATTAGAACCGTTGAGTTCCTCGCTGATCACTCCGCTGCAGATCGTGTAACCGTTCAGACCGACCAGCAGATTAAAAAGCGTTGCTCTGTCGCATACCACGATATCCTTGTCGCTGTCAGCGGTACTTAAAATTTCCTCTGCGAAATAAAAGGAATTGTGACTTCCCTGTTCATAAGAAAGCCTTGGATAAGGTTTCAGATCATCCAGTGTAATGTTTTCCTTTCCTGCAAGCGGACTGTTTTTTCCGATAAATACATGAGGGCTTGCCGTAAAAAGGCTGTGAAAAGCAAGACCGTTATCTTTGATTGTCTTTTTGATGATCGTTTCATTAAATCTGTTCAGATACAAAACCCCTATTTCACTGCGCAGATGTGCCACATCTTCTATAATTTTATAAGTCTGTGTTTCCCTCATGTGAAATTCATACTTATCGCCCCGATAACTTTTGAGCAGTTCAACAAACGCTTCTATCACAAAGGAATAATGCTGTGAGGAAATGCAGAATCTTTGTTTACCAAATGTTTTTCCTATATAACGCTCACTGATCAGATTTGTCTGTTCCAATACCTGACGGGCATAACCGAGAAATTCATCGCCGTCCTTTGTTGGCTCGATACCACTTTTGGAA
>CACYDD010000392.1 GCA_902773065.1 uncultured Ruminococcus sp.
CTTTGACTCCGTCATCGCTGGTTCGATTCCAGCCACCCCAGCCATTATTTTTCGTTGCTGAAAACTTCATATGACTCATTAGCTCAGTTGGCAGAGCACTTGACTTTTAATCAAGGTGTCCGGGGTTCGAATCCCCGATGGGTCACCAGTGCATGACCGCACGGGACGATTTACATAGTCGTTCCCTTGTGGTCACTTTTTTTCATGGATTATGACCTTCTGCACATAAAAATCTATAAATTTATTTACAATAATAGTGTATAATAATTGTACAAAATACTGTACAATGAATTGCCGGCTTGCTGTTTTCGGCATTTGCCGCAAAAGCAGAAATCAATAATTTTGATAGCCAGTGTTATCTATTTCCTTTCCATTATGGCATTTAGCTGAATAATTAATGTCTGCTTGTTTTTACGCAAATTTTTTTGAGTATCATTAGTATAACCTGAAGCTATACTGATACCGAGTTTTCAGTTATTTCCAAGGCCGTGCTGCCATATTTTCTTTCCGGATAGAATCTCCTGTTGAATTCAGCAATCATCATTTCACACTGAAATTCATCAAGCCGTACGTCAATGGCTTTTGTTTTTCCCTCAGGGGCTTTATATATCAGACTGACATAATATCTGTATTCCTGCCCTGAGTATAGATTGTCTTCGTATTGTTTTACCCGAACCATCTTTCTTGTCATATCCTGTATTGAATTGTTATCAATGGCGAATACATTCTTTTGAGTATATATTACAGTATAACTGCTGCCTACATTAATACCATTATTACCAAACGACAGCAATTTTCCTTTTGCATAGGATCTTTCAATTTCAGTCAGATCTGCTTGCTGTTTCAAGAATTTTTGCACAGGACCAGATGTTAAACCATGAACCCCTATCGAAAAAATCACTCCACCGAAAAGTATCCCAAAAATCGCCACTGCTTTATCCTTGATCTCTGTCATTGGAATAAAAAAGATCAATATTGATCCGATAGTCAAAAGAATTCCTGATCTGATACATACAAAGTCGTGTTTGCGATATCTTTTCTTCAGATCGTATACCATGCCTCTTTTGCTTATCGTTTCAAATGAATGCTTTTCCTTATACTGAAAATAAGCTGTTTTCCATTCCTGTTGACGATATTTCGCTCCGCTGAGAAATTCCTGCTTATCCTTTTCTGAGCTTTTATCCTGCCGTTTTTCTTTAAAAAATGCGAATATCGCATAAAAGATAAGAGGAATCATAGAGATAACTGCAATAACTAAATATTTGATATCACCGGTGAAAAAATAAATTCCCCCAAGCACAACAAATACACAAACTGCTGTATTAATTACCAGTATAAGGTTTTTCTTTGGTTCAATCACCGTATTATTTGCCTTATATATTTGTTTCACTTTTTTCTTAAGTTTTTCGATCATACTGTTTTCTCCTGCAAGTTTTTTGATGATAATATTATATCAAAATCTATTATTGATATCAACACAGAAATCAGAAATTTAACGATATCTTTTCGTTATTTTGTAATCTGCTGAAAAGTTTTGATAGTGGACAGTAAAATCTCTTGATCATTTTTCGGTTGTTTTCTGCCGAAAGGTGCTTTTTGTTTTATGGAAATGTGCTATAATATGAGTAAAAACAGAGCGGATATCATTGTTTCGTTATTATGATACATGGGGTGACAAGAATGAAAGAGTATATTTTGATTGCCGGAGTAAACGGTATTAATTCAAAAAGCCGCAGAGAAAAGTTTAAGTGACTTTCCTCTGCGGCTTTTTCGCCAAAACTTGTTGGCAATTTTATTTGAGATCAGTATAAGTATTTTTTACTATCTTATCAATAAAATATTGGTGGATTTGTGTATAATCACTGACCAATTCGGGATGAAATGCCGTAACAAGCTGATTGTTCTGACGGGCGGCTACAATTTTGCCGTCAACAACAGACAAAACCTCCACACCGTTCCCTGTCTGCTCAATATACGGTGCTCTGATGAATACCATGGGAACATTTTCAGTCTTTCCGAAACTGCCTGTTGTTTCAAAACTGCCAAGCTGTCTGCCATAGGCATTGCGGCGGACAGTGATATCCATCGTGCCGAAATAACGCTTGTCATCATTTGAAATTTCCCTTGCAAGAAGAATGAGACCGGCACAAGTTCCGAAAACCGGAAGCCCGTTTTCGATTTTTGCTTTCAGAATATCAAACAGATCAAGCTCATCAAGAAGCTTGCCCATAGTTGTACTTTCTCCGCCCGGAAGGATCAGACCGTCAAAATCCTTTTCCGCATCTTCCCTTTTCCGTATTTCAAAATATTCGATATCAAGTCTGTCAAGTATTTTTTCGTGTTCCAGAAATGCACCCTGTAGTGCGGCCACTGCTATTTTCATATCAGACACCACGCTCAGCCAGAAGTACCTTGATCTCATCGGCATTGATACCAACCATTGCTTCACCGAGGTCTTCGGAAAGCTCTGCCAGTATCTTCGGATCATTGTAGTTTGTCACAGCCTTGACAATGGCTCTTGCACGCTTTTCGGGGTCGCCCGATTTGAAAATACCCGATCCTACAAATACGCCTTCCGCACCAAGCTGAACCATCAGTGCTGCATCCGCAGGAGTCGCAACGCCGCCTGCCGAGAAATTCACTACAGGGAGCTTGCCGTTTTCATGCACATACTGCACAAGATGATATGGTACGGCAAGTTCTTTTGCCTTGTTGTAAAGCTCTTCATCTCTGAGGGAAACAATTTCTCTGATTCCCTGCTGAATCGCTCTCATGTGTCTTACTGCCTGAATGACATCTCCCGTTCCTGCTTCACCCTTTGTACGAATCATAGAGGCACCCTCAGCGATTCTTCTGAGAGCTTCGCCAAGGTCTCTTGCACCGCAGACAAACGGCACTTTGAACTTTGTTTTGTCAATGTGGTAAGTATCATCCGCAGGGGACAGTACTTCGCTTTCATCGATATAGTCGATCTCCAGTGCTTCCAGTATCTGTGCTTCTACAAAATGACCGATCCTGGCTTTCGCC
>CACYDD010000393.1 GCA_902773065.1 uncultured Ruminococcus sp.
AAATAGTTTGTACATATTATCGAAAAATTTACAAATTTCTTGTGTATTGTCACAAATTGGCGGTACAGACATCAATCCTTTTATACGTACACCCTCAAGCTGACTGATTTTTTCGATCAGTTCATCCAGATTTTCAGTCAGAATGCCCGATTTATTTTCTTCTCTTCCAATATTTACCTCAAGAAGAATATCTGTCACCAGATCGTTTTTAACCGACTGCTTTGAAATTTCACCTGCAAGCTTGAAGCTGTCAACTGACTGAATCATTGAAACCTTGCCTACAATTTGTCTGACCTTATTGGTTTGCAAATGCCCGATAAACTGCAGATCGGCATTTTCAAGATCATATTCATCATATTTTGAAAGCAGCTCCTGAACCCTGTTTTCTCCGATTTTCTTCAGTCCGAGAGAAATGGCATAATTGATAATTTCGGGCTCAACGGTTTTTGTCGCCGCAAGAAAGCTGATATCTTCCGCCCGTCTTCCTGTTTTTTCTGCCGCCTTCGCTATATTTTCAGTGATCTCGTAAAAATTCGCCTTCACATCGTCAAGCCGTTCAGCTTGATCGGTTGATAATCTTTCCGTCATAAAGATTTGCTCCTTCCACTATAACATCATCATACGCTTTCAGAATTCCTACCTCATCTGTCACCATATCTTCGTCTGTCATATCCTGCTTGCAGATCACAAAATCCTCTCCTGAATACAGAACCTTGATCTGCTTGAACTGCAGTTCATTGCCAACCATGATATATACTCCTGTAACGGTATTGGTTTCGGTTTTTGTTTTACCGTTTTTATCGGTAACAGTTTCGGTGATTGTCTCCTCATGTATCGCATTTTTTGATACATAGATACCCTTATATGTATGAAGAACGATCGAAATATCCTCCTGACGTATTCCTGCCATTTCGGAGTTCATATAATCCCCCTTCAGTATCACAACCGCATCAGAGGTTTTTGTTTTCTGATTGACAGAATAAAGCTCAACACTGATATTGTCACTGCTTGCCAAAGGAATATCCACGCTGAGATCGGAAGCATTTTTGATCCTGATGGCATCGTCTGCACTTACCTCACAGGCAATATACCAATAAACGCCCTCAATCGTTTTTCCTATCACTTCCTTATCAACCGATTTCTTTTTGATCTTGTTTTCACTCAGATCGCCCGGCATAATATTTTCCACATCTTCTGTGGTATAAATATTTTCATAACCGTCTGCGGAGCTGACAAAATAACCTGTTGCAGGCGATTTGACCGCTTTACTATTTTTGGTATCGGCATAGTTCTTTTTCAGTTCTTCGAGCTGTTTCTGTAACTGTTTGATTTTTTCTGAGAAGCCTTTTACCTTTCCCGTTACCAGCTGCCTTTCATTGATATTATAAAGTATATCATCCGTGTTTTTTTCAGCTTCGGTAAAATTTCTGTCTGTGGTATTCAGTTTTGCCTGTGACAAAAGACTGTTGATATTCTTGTCAAGATCATCCGGCAAAGCTGTAATGGTATCTGCTGTTTTTTCAAGCTGTTCAAGACTTGTGATCTGTGCTTCAAGCTTGTCGATCAGCCGTTTGTCGGTTGCAGATTCGGCATTGGAATACACATAGGCCGCCGCTTCATTTTTAGAAATTTTACTGCCGTCCTCCACTGTATATGAGATAACACCGTCACCGTCATATGTCACCATATGCTCATCACGGATAAAATACCCCGAAACAGGTATTGCATCCGAAACGGTCATAATATTGGCTGTTTCTGTTTTCACCTGCGTAAAATTTGCTTTCAGAACGACCGAAATGATATACGCAATGATCAGAACCGTCATGGCGGCAACGATAATTTTTTTCACGATTACCGTTTTATCCTTTTCCATTTTATCACCTGTTAAAATATTAAAACATACTTTTTTATTTTATCACGAAACACCCCTGTTGTAAACACAATTCAAGAATATTTTTAAATTTTATCCCCGTTCATAAATCCGTTTGTCAGCTTTACTGCTTCTTTCAAGACATCATCGCATCGGTCTGCTTCAATCCAGCGGATATATTCATCTCTTCTGAACCATGTCAGCTGACGTTTCGCATAGCGGCGTGTTTCCATTTTCAGATGTTCAGCTGCTTCTTCAAAACTTACCTCACCGTCAAGATACGGTTTCAGTTCCTTATAGCCGATAGCGGCTGCTGCCGTATTTCCGATATCGGAAGCAAAAAATTCTATTGCCTCCTCCAGCAAACCGTTTTTTATCATGATATCCACTCTTTGATTGATCCTGTCATAAAGTTTCTGCCTGTCGGCATAGGTAATGCCGAGTGCCATAAAATCATAAGGCAGCGGAACAGATTTAGAGCGTTTAACAGATTCAGACATCGTAACGCCTGTCAGCCTGTAAATTTCAATCGCACGGATAATTCTTTTGGAATTGCTTGGCAATAGTTTTTCCGCTGTTTTGGGGTCAAAGGTGCGAATTTCTTCAATCAGCTTTTCGCCGCCTTCTGTTTTATACCGCTTGATCAATTCTTCACGCAAAGACGGGTCTGATTCTTCCTCTGAAAACTGCACATTTTCCAGAAACGAACGCACATAAAGCCCTGTTCCTCCGCAGAGGATCGGCAGCTTTCCTCTTGAAAGAATATCCTCCGCTGCTTTATTGGCAAGCTTTACATATTCCGAAACGGAAAAACTTTCTGACGGTTCAAGAAAATCGATCAGGTGGTGCGGTATCCCCTGCATTTCATCAGGGGTGGGTTTTGCGGTAGCGATCGTCATGCCTTTGTAGATCTGCATGGAATCGGCAGAGATCACCTCGCCGCCATAGTGCTGTGCCAATTTTACAGCAAGGGCTGTTTTTCCCGAAGCTGTCGGTCCGACAACAACGACCAATTTCTTTTTTTCACTGCTCATATCGTCATTCCTTATCACTGTTGATCATCTTTTTCAGTGCGTCAACAGCTGTTTTAATGGCAACGGCGGTATCAAAATCATCGGGATCATCAATGCCCCTGCTTTTTCTCTCCTGATTCCACAAAGCATGAAGCACACAGCCGATCTTCACATCGTAAACCGCTCCGACAGTAAAAAGCGCCGCTGTTTCCATTTCAGATGCCAGAACATGAAGCCGCTTCCACGCACTCCATTTGTTTGTCAGTTCATATTCCACAGGCATCATATGCGGATTATGCTGACCATAAAAGGAATCCTTGCTCTGCACCACGCCAGTGTGATAGTTATAGCTGTTTTCTTTTGCTGCCGAAACAAGAGCCGAAACAACACCAAAATCTGCCGCTGCAGGAAATTCGATCGGTGCATACTCCTTTGATGTACCTTCCATACGTACAGCCGCTGTCGGAATCACAAGATCACCTGCCGCAACATCAAATTGAATTCCGCCACACGTACCGATACGAACTGCCGTTTTTACTCCTGCACGAATCAGTTCTTCCAGTGCGATTGCCGCTGAAGGACCGCCTATCCCTGTTGAGGTAACAATTACTTTTTCGCCGTTCAGAATACCTGCCACGGAGCGAAATTCCCTGTTCTCGCCTAAAAATTCGGGCGAATCCAGATATGCCGCTATTTTGTCTACTCTCCCCGGGTCTCCCGGAAGAATGGCATATCTGATACCGATATCCCACGGTATTCCAAGATGGAACAAAATCTTTTCGTTCATGCTCACACCACCGTTAAAACATATCTCTTCGTTTCAGTATAATATACATCAGTATCATCAGTGCCGCTGATATTGCAATCGGAAACCACCAGATACCATCAAATGGCAGACCTCCGATGATGTTCATACCGTATATACCAGAAATGACTGTCGGCACGGATACCAGAAGTGTCAGAGAAGCCTGAATTTTCATAACAACATTGAGGTTATTGGAAATAATCGAAGCAAACACATCCATGGTACCGTTTAAAATATTCAGGTAGGTTGCCGTCATGTCAACTGCCTGCTTGATCTCGATCAGCACGTCCTCCAGAAGATCCTGATCTTCCTCATACAGTTTGATATAACGTCCTCTCATGATCTTTTCAAGAGTTATTTCATCCGATTTCAGAGAAGATGAAAAATACACTAGAGACTTTTCTACATCAAGCAGCTGTTCCAGTTCCTTGTTTTTTGCGGAACGGCGGAGATTACGCTCAATGCGGTTGCTTATCTTATCGATCTGTTTAAGATATTGCAAATATTTTGTTGCCATTCTCAGCATAATATGAAGGACAAAATGCGTTTTATAATTTGTCACGACATTTCTGACAACACCCTCGGCAAATTCTGTCAGTATGGTATTTTCTTTCAGTGAAACAGTGATGACATTTTCATCCGTTATCATAATACCGATCGGCATGGTAGAATACGTAATATTGCCCAGTATTTTTTCTACCACAGGCACATCGATAATAATGAGTGTTGTATCATCCTCTCTGTCGATATGCGCTGATTCTTCCTCGTCAAGTGCAGACCGCAGCAATTCGGGCGGTATATTGAAAAAATCAAGCAGACTGTTGATCTCGTCATCCTCGGGTGCAACACAGTTGACCCAGCAGCCCTGTTCATAATCCTTGATCTCCTCAATTCTTCCGTTGACGGTTTTGTAATAATTGACCAATGGGATCTTCCTTTCCGTTTACGGAACAATATGCGGTAATGCCATATGTTCCTTATTCAAAAACTCAATACTGCCGTAAGGGTCAGAACTCATAACATTACCACCTCCCATTATCAAATACTGCATATATAATTACATTATAAACATTTCCAATCAAATAATCAAGGCAAAAATAATCACATTCTTATATAAAAAACCATACTCCGCAATCCTATTTCATCATGCGGAGTATAATCTGAATATAAAAATTTCTTTTAAAAATCCTCTGACACATCTTCGGCTACACAACTATCGTCAAAATCTTCGGTCACACTGCTATCATGACTGACAGTGTTATCAATTTCCAATTTGTTGCTGATATAGGCATAATCCACGTCTATCCAGGCATGCAGCTGAACGGTATATTTTTTGCACGAAGCAGGAACGACCTGATCCAGAATTTCTTTGTCAAGAACCAATTCATTCTTGGCACTCCTTGTCAGTATATGTCCTCCATTTTCGTCAAGTATGACCCAACCTATATTGTCATATCCCTTGATATCTTCCCTGTGAATATTTCCTTCTTCATCCACCGTGATCGTGGTGATACTTTCATCTGATTTTTCAGAAATATGCTTCTCCGACGGACAATAGTACGGATAATCCTTGCCGTTGACTTTTACATTGTTAGTACAATTGATGTATTTACCGTTCGAGCCTGCTCCTATAAAAGCTCCTGTATGATCTTCGCTGCCATATACATTTCCGTCAGCTTTCACATTGGTAAATTCTTTGTTTCCGTAACACTCTCCGCAAAGCAGTCCGACAAACATACTTCCCCTGACACTTGCATTGGTAAAGGTAATATCTCTCATAGACAGACTGGCAACATCTCCTGTAAATCCTACTTCCTGCTTTGACGGCTGATCAATTTTCAATCCGTTAATGATATGTCCTTCGCCTTCGATCGTAACATTAAGAGAAGCGGAATTTCTCCAACCGATCGGTGCCCATTGATACTGACTCAGTTCAAGATCATCTTCAATAAATATCATAACATCATTGGAACTTGTATCAATAAGAGAATTACTCAGGTCAAGAGAAGAATAATACTTTTCAAGCGACAAAGCATTGCAGTAATATACGGCACTGGCAAGCTGTCCGGGGGTTTTCACATGGAATCTCGGTGCATTTTCCACCGCCCATTTTTTGTCCGCCAGTTTCATGATATCTCCCGTATCCGTCTGAAGCTCCCAGTCACTTTCATACTCTGTCGCATCTTTTTCATAAGCATATTCTGCCACATCATATCCCATCACCGAACCGTACTGGTAAATATCCAGAAGAATATAATAGCCGTCAGTATCAACAGGAAATCTTACTGTGTTGCTTTCCTCCTCCGTCAGCGCATTGTCTATCATAGCAAATTTCTGTGCTTCTTCGTCAAAGTGCATGACCTTGATGTTTTTCTCGGGAACGCCCCTGAGTTTGCTTTCATCATATATCAATGCAAGAACAGGGTCTTCAAGCTCCCCACTTCCGCTAATTTCAATCGGCGGTCCTATAATACCGACTGTATTGCTGACAAGAACATGACCCGGGTATGAAGGATGAACCGTGCATTTGTCGTTGATATCGCCCTTACAGCTTCCTGTCAGAATAAGCTGTTTGATTTCGGGCTTTTCTTCCACATCTACTTCCTGAAAGATCGACTGTGACCTCACAGTATTTTCCAATTCCTCCGAAGTCAGCGAAGATTCGGCATTGGAGGAATTGTACACATTGCTCTCCGTTTCACTGCCTGTTCCGATTACACTGCATCCGCACAAAGCAAGCGAAAGAATCACTGCTGCCACTGTACAAAATCTTCTTTTCCTCATTCTGCTCTCCCCTTCTGTGATAATTAATAATGAATAATTATTGGTATGAGGAAGTTATTTTCCCTCTTGAGTTTTATTATGAAAGGCGTCTTTGACAAACTGACCCCGACTATTGAAGCCGATTTGAGCGTACCAACACCGCCACGTCAAATAATTCCACACTCCACTCTCCACACTCCACACTTTCCAAGTGGAACTCTTCAGCTTATTTTACAAGTGACACGTTTTTATCGCCGATTCTGCGGCGCAGTTCTTTGATCATGACATAGTTGGGGTCAATTCTCATGGATGCAGGTGCTCTCCATAATTTTTTTGATTCGGTAAAATAAATATACAAAGGCTCGTTTCCGTCAAAGATATCAATGATCTGCATCGCTCTTTTGTATTCAGTACAGCTGTCGTTGGCGATCCGCAAATATAATCCTCTCGGTGTATTTTTACTCACAGGCTTCACTTTGCTTTCGGCATCACTGATGTTTTTCGGGATCGGCAGGACTTTATCGCATAAGATCTGAGGTGCTTCATCTTCACGCCTGCTAACTGTACCTACCACTCTTACTGCACTGCCCTCTGTGATCAATGCACCGTATTCATCAAAAGGCTTCGGGAACACAAGCATTTCCAACGCACCGTATTTATCCTCAATTTCAACAAATGCCATGCGGCTGTTTGTTTTTGTTGTTTTCATTTTGATTTTTGCAATCATGCAAAGAATATCCACTTTTTTACCATCGGGGTAAGAATCGTTTTCTTCGCTCACAATCTCATTCAGCCTGTCGGAATTCATCGCCTTTACCATTTCATCATAAACTGACATCGGATGACCGCTGAGATAAATGCCTGCGGTTTCCTTTTCCATACTAAGAAGCTCCGGTTGACTGAATTCCGCCGCATTCGGCAAATCGGGAGAATCCGAAAAGGAATCATCATTTCCGAAAAAGTTCATCTGCCCCTCTATACTGCTTTTTTTCTCGTCGGCAACCTGATCCAGAAACTGATTTGCCGCCATCAGCATCTGCCGCCTGTTAGCTCCCAGTCCGTCAAGCGCACCGCATTTGATCAGATTTTCAAGTGCCCTTTTGTTCAGTTCCCTGCCGTAAACCCTGCGGATAAAATCGTAAAAGGAAATATACTTTCCTTTTTCTCTTTGCGTTACGATTGAATCGATCAGTCCTCTGCCGAGATTCTTCACCGCCTTCAAACCGAAGCGAATACTGTTTCCGCTTACAGCAAAGCCTGCATTGCTTTCGTTGACATTCGGCGGCAAAACAGAAATATTCCGCTTGGCACATTCATCAATATAAACTGCTACCTTACCGCTGTCACTTAGAACACTTGTCAGAAGTGCCGCCATATATTCACAAGGATAATAATATTTGACATAGGCTGTCTGGTAGGAAATATAGGCATAAGCGGCGGCATGGGCACGATTAAAGGCATAGGAAGCAAAGCTTTCCATTTCTGAAAAAATATCAAGAGCTGTTTTTTCAGATATCCCCCTGCGGATACAGCCGTCAACAACCACATTGCCGTTTTCGTCCGTCAGACCATTAATAAAAATCTGTTTTTCCTCTTCCATCACGTGCTTTTTCTTTTTCGCCATCGCACGGCGCACAATATCTGCACGTCCGAGAGAATAGCCTGCAAGACTTCTGAATATCTGCATAACCTGTTCCTGATAGACAATACAGCCGTAGGTCACTTCAAGGATCGGTTTCAGAAGCGGGTGTTTGTAGGTGATTTTTTCGGGATGATGACGGTTTTCAATATATTTCGGTATGGAATCCATCGGTCCGGGACGGTACAGGGAAATCACTGCTATGATATCTTCAAGGCTTTCGGGACAAAGCCTTGTCAGGACGTTTTTCATTCCCTTTGATTCAAACTGGAATACGCCTTCGGTATCGGCTTTTGCATACATTTCAAATACCTTCGGATCATCATCCGGAATTTTTCTGACAGAAAACTCAGGATGATGCTGCCTTACCATTTGCTCGGCATAATGCAGAACCGTCAGGTTACGCAAACCGAGAAAATCCATTTTGAGCAGACCGAGTTCATCAAGCTCCGTCATGGTAAACTGTGTCA
>CACYDD010000394.1 GCA_902773065.1 uncultured Ruminococcus sp.
AAAATCAGTCTTTTGCTTCTTCTTTCTTGGAAACAGACTCGTCTGCTTTTTCAGATGTGCCGAAAATATTGAAACGGAACAGCTTGGTTTCATCCTCTGGCTTCTGGCACTCGAGATGAGCATTGCCAATCTTGCCGCCCTCAATGATCTGTGTAAGACCGATCAGCTGGCAAAGCTTACTTTTAAGGTTAAGACGGTCGCCCTCATCTGTTACGAGGAATACGTCACCCTCACATTTATCGATTTCTGAAAGGAATGCCTGAACGTCTACGTCATGTACTTCAATGGATGCCATAATAAATTACCTCCTAAATATATTCAGGTATATTTTACCTGCTGACTTTATTATAGCACATAAATTACAGTTGTCAATCTGTTTTTTGAAATTTCAAAACAGTTCTTTGTTGAATATGCCGTAATATCAAACGATTTTTTGTGCATATTGATATATCAGTAAAATGTTTCACGAAATGATTCGACCATCACTGATTTTTATGCGCCTTTTAGCACTTGCCGCAATGGAATTGTCATGCGTGATCATGACAACTGTAACACCTTCCTCATTCATTGCTTTGATGATATTCAGCACCTCTTCCCCCGATTTTTTATCAAGACTTCCTGTCGGCTCGTCCGCAAGCAGAATTTCGGGTTTTGCCGCAATGGCTCTTGCAATAGCTGCCCTCTGCTGCTGACCTCCCGACAATTCGCTCGGTTTGTGATACATTCTTTCCGCAAGACCAACCTTTTCCAATGCCGATCTTGCAAGCGCATAACGCTCATGTCTGCCCACACCCCGGTACATCAGCGGCAGCTCAACATTCTCCTCCGCCGTCAGTGTGGGAATCAGGTTAAAGCTCTGAAAAATAAACCCGATCGTACGGCTTCGGATATATGCCAGCTTTTTTTCGCCAAGGCTTGAAATATCGGTTCTGTTCAGATAATATTTCCCTGAATCCGCTGTATCAAGACATCCTAAAATATTCATCAGTGTAGATTTTCCCGAACCTGACTGACCGATCACAGCGACAAACTCGCCGCTGACTATTTTCAGATTGATATTTTTCAGTGCATTGAGTTCCACACTTCCTGTATGATAGGTTCTGCAAACATTTTCAAGTCTGATAATCTCTTTCATATGATGATCTCCGTAAATAATTGATAAATTTATTATTTACCGAAAATTACATACTAATACAAAGAAAACAGGCAGTTCCTGAAAACTGCCTGTTTTGTATTATTTTCTGTCTTTCGGCACACGAAAAACAATCGTTTTGTCAAGCTCCGATTCAGATGGGCGTTTTTGTGTTGTCGATCTTTGCCTGTTCTGAGGTACACGCTGTTCCGAACGTCTTGCACGAGGCGGCGGTGCAGATACATAAACAACATCTTCCTCACTGCTTCTTCGTCTGGGCGGTGTAGGTCTGTTGCGTTTCGGAGGAGATGATACATATGTCACATCTTCATCATTACGTACTCTTCTGACCGAAGAACGGGGTTTATTTCTCGGTGTCTGACCTGCATATGTCACACCATCATCATTTGCCTTTTGTGGAGTCTGTGCAGGAGTACGGCGGATATTCGTTTTTTCTGCATTCGTTCTGTGCTGTCTGCTGAGCGGTCTTCCGTCTTGTGCCTCAATTCTTTGCCTTGCGGCTTTAGCAGTTGCTTTCTGCCTTGCCTTTCTGCTGCGTTCCGGTTCGATAAACAGTATATATGCACTAAAAAGTAAAACCAGTGCAAGGTCAATGATGATGATCATGATCGTAACAAAGGTATAGCCCGAAGAAAATCCCTGCTCCGGCTCTCCCTCTTCCTCTATTTTTATATTATTTTCGATCCGTACAGAATCGTCATAGACGGCAAGGTTTTTGATGCTGTCCCCTGCTTTGCCATTGTTTTGGGCGTACTCATCAAGGTACATATTATTATCACTGTAGATCACAAGCTCAGGAACCTGATTGAAAGCATTATCCTCCAGCTTTTTGGGATTTTTATAAAAAACAGCCGCTGTAAGATTCGGACATTCACTGAAAGAAGAATTTTTCAGCTCTGTATCTCCGTTGAATTCCACCCTCAACAGACTGATACAGCCTTCAAAGGCACTCTTTTCAATCTCCTGAACACTCATCGGAAATACAAAACGTCTGACAGCAGTACAGTCCTTGAAGGCTCTTTCTCCTATTTTTTTCACGCCATTGCTGATCTCAACCGATTTCAGAGAAGTACACACCTCAAAAGCACCCTCATTGATAACAGCAATATTCTGTGGTATCTTCACGGATTCCAGCCCCGACAGAGTAAATGTGTAATCATTCAGCACACTGATTCCTGAGGGAATATCGATATGTTTCAGGCTCTCACATTCGTAAAAAGCTCTCTGACCAATTTTTTCCACTGAATCAGGAATATAGATGTCACTCAGAGAAGTACAGCCCTCAAAGGCAGAATTATCGATCGTGCTGACCGTGCTCGGGATCATTACCTCTGTAATTTTCGTATTTCCTGCAAAGGCATAGCTGCCGATCGTTTTGATTTTTTTCGGAATACTTTTTATCATGGAATCGCCTGTGTATTTGATCAGGATACCATCTCCCACAGTGACAAATTCATCCTTCTGCGAATTGAGCCATTTTGTGTTTTCCAACGCATATCCGCCGAAATATCTTAATGCTTTTGGTATTCCCGGTTTTTCAAGCGAGGTACAGTTCAGAAATGCATAATCACCTATACTGTCAAGACTGTTCGGCAATTTTACAGTAACAATAGACTGACATTCCGAAAAGGCATATTTTCCGATTTCCTTCACACCGTCATCAATACTGATCTCCGTCAGTGATGTACACCCTGAAAATGCCGAATCGCCTATGCTTTGAACATTTCCCGGTATCTGTATTTTACTCAGTGATGTACAGCCCTCAAATGCACCGACATCAATATATTTGATCTTATTGGATACATCAAGTTCCTTGATGACCGTATTATCCTTAAATGCCGCCGCTCCGATGGAAGTGATATCATAATCCTCCACCTGCGGCGGAACCGATATATAAAGACTGTTGCCCGAATACTGAACCAGTTCTGCTGTTTTTCCGTCATCAGATACAACATATTTAAAATCGCCGTTATCAATAAATTCCTTCGCATTTACCTTTTGTCCTGCAGAAAAGCTTACTGACAACACAGCTGCCGTTATAACAGCCGTTAATTTCCAAGCTTTATTGCTCATATATTATATTCTCCTTCAAATCATCTGATTTACTTTCTGTTATCAATATTGTAACGATATTCTTTCGGAGTCATATTATATTTTTTCTTAAAAATACGGTTAAAATACGACAGATTTGTGATTCCTATTTTTGCAGCTACCTCCGTGATCTGCAAACCTGTCGTAAGCAGCAGATTGGTAGCAATATTCAACCTGTAATCATTGATATATTCGATACAGGTCATTCCCATATATTTTTTGAAAAAGCGCATGAAATAGTGCTTGCTCAGATTCACGCTTTCGGCAAGTTCTTCAATCGTGATGGGATTCATATAATTTTCATCAATATAATCAAGTATCGTTTTGATATTACGGGTCGTATTATCCTTGACATTTGTTTCTTTGATCTCAGGTTCAAGAAAATGCGAAAACAAAATATGAAACAAATTAAAAAGACCTGCTTTGATCCTGATCTCGAAAAAATCTCCCTTACTATCGTAAGCATTGATCAGATCTTTGATACATTCCAGAAGCTCCGGATAATGCGGTGCATCCGCTGAAATAATGATCGGACTGATATACATCTTATCGAGAAACGGAGTGAAATATTTGATTGAGCAGGCATCGGTATTATTGCTTGTCAGCATATTGAAATTAAAGATCAGTGTCCTGAACTTTGTCCGTACATTTTCAATATTTCTGAACGAATGAAGCGTACACGGATCGACCAGAATAATATCCCCCTGCCGGACATGATATTTTTCGAGATCGATATATTCCTCGAATTCTCCGCTTTCCACATAAACGATCTCCATTTCGTCATGCCAGTGCATAGGGTAAGTGGTATAAAAATCAGGCATGATTGTATTAACAACCACAAAAGGAAGCAGAAAATCTCCCTTATGACCTGTTTCTTTCAATACCATGAGTTCATCACGCTGCATTGTTATTCTCTCCTTAACAAGGTTTTGAATTTACATAATCAGTAATATTTCGGGTTCGTAATTTATCAGAAATTATCAAAAAATGATACAATAGTATTATAATACGATTATGACAATCTATCAATAGCAGTAAAATGTCTTTTATTAACACGATAGTGATTTTTAAGTTTAAATCATTCATTTAAGTAGAAAATTTATTTTGATTTTGGTATAGTTGTGGAAAATTACTTGTAAGATCAAAAAAAATATGTTATAATGAATTAAGTTTATACCGGCAAATATATTACGCTTTTCGGTATAAATCTCTATTTCAAAGGAGAGGAACGTATAGATGTATAAGATCGTCAGAAAAAAAGAACTTAACCCTACAGTTACTCTGATGGAAATTGAAGCACCGCTGATCGCAAAAAAAGCGGAGCCCGGTCAGTTTATTATTTTCAGAGCAAAAGAGGACAGCGAACGAGTCCCCCTCACGATCGCAGATTTTGACAGAGAAAAGGGCACTGTAACGATTATTTTTCAGATTGTCGGCGGAGCTACCATGGAGTTGAACACACTGAATGAGGGTGACAGCCTTCAGGATTTTGTCGGTCCTCTCGGTCAGCCGAGTGAAACAGAAGGTCTGAAAAAGGTTGCTGTTGTCGGCGGCGGTGTCGGCTGTGCCATTGCCTACCCTATTGCAAAAAAACTGCATCATCTCGGTTGTGAGGTTCACAGTATTGTCGGATTCAGAAATAAGGACTTGGTAATTCTTGAGGACGAATTCAAAGCTGTAAGCTCAAAGCTGTGCATGATGACAGACGACGGTAGCTACGGCACAAAGGGTCTTGTTACCAATGCACTTGAAAAACTGATCAAAGAAGGCAATCAGTATGATGAGGTCATTGCAATCGGACCTGTTATCATGATGAAATTTGTTGCTCAGCTGACAAAGAAATATGATATCAAAACCATCGTCAGCATGAACCCGATCATGATAGACGGAACGGGAATGTGCGGCGGTTGTCGTCTGACTGTCGGCGGAGAAACAAAATTTGCCTGTGTTGATGGTCCCGATTTTGACGGTCATCTGGTAGATTTTGATGAAGCAATGCACAGAGGTACGATGTACAGGGATTTTGAGTCTCACGCACGTGAAGCATCCTGTAATCTGCTCAGTCAGGAGGTTAAGTAATCATGGCGGTAAAAAGAAATATGGATCCGAAA
>CACYDD010000395.1 GCA_902773065.1 uncultured Ruminococcus sp.
AACAGAAAAGGGAATCATTTATAATTATCTCTCCAGCAGGTTTGTGCCGATAGAAGAAATCAAATATTTTGAAGCAGGTGAAGACGGCAGTGTAGAGGGTATAAAACAAAACGGAGACAGAGTATCTTTTTTAGTAATGTCTACCGGAAAAATTAAAAAAGAGTCTGCGAGATTCGTGAAATTGTTTAATGAGGTTTACGGAAAATAAAAATGATTATACCGTAACGATCGCGTGTTATTTTGCATTATTTTTATTTTAACTTGCAAAATGATTGACATAAATTTCAAATGGATATATAATAGAGTTGTATTAATATACCGAAAGGAAGTCCTTACAATGGAAAAGAAAAATATCGATTGGGAAAACTTAGGCTTCGGCTATATCAAAACCGACAAGCGTTATGTTTCCAATTATAAAGATGGTGCATGGGATGAGGGTGTACTGATTGAGGATGATCAGATCACTATGAGTGAATGTGCCTGTGTTCTCCAATATGCACAAACGATTTTTGAGGGTCTGAAAGCCTACACGACAGCAGACGGAAAAATCGTTGTCTTCCGACCCGACCTCAATGCAGAAAGACTGGCAAATTCGGCAAAAAGAATGGAAATGCCCGTGTTCCCCGAAGATAAATTTATCGATGCCGTTGTACAGACAGTAAAGGCTAATGCCGCTTATGTTCCGCCGTATGGCACAGGTGCAACATTGTATCTGCGTCCGTTTATGTTCGGCATCAATCCTGTTATCGGCGTTAAACCTGCGGATGAATTCCAGTTCAGAATTTTCACAACTCCCGTTGGTCCGTATTTCAAAGGCGGTGCAAAGCCTCTTACCATCAAAGTAAGCGACTTCGACAGAGCAGCTCCCAACGGTACAGGCTATATCAAAGCAGGTCTGAACTATGCCATGAGCCTTCATGCGATTGTTACGGCTCATGAGGAAGGCTTTGCCGAGAATATGTACCTTGATGCAAAAACACGCACAAAAGTTGAGGAAACAGGCGGTGCAAACTTCCTTTTTGTTACTAAGGACAATAAGATCGTTACACCGAAATCAAACAGTATTCTTCCGTCTATTACAAGACGTTCACTGATGACGGTTGCAAAAGACTACCTCGGTCTGGAAGTAGAAGAAAGGGTAGTTTATCTTGATGAGTTGAAAGACTTTGCAGAATGTGGTCTTTGCGGTACTGCAGCGGTTATTTCGCCTGTCGGCAAGATTTATGACCACGGCAATGAAATCGCTTTCCCGAGCGGCATGGACGAAATGGGTCCTGTTACAAAGAAGCTGTATGATACGCTTACAGGTATCCAGATGGGTAAGATTGAAGCACCCGAAGGCTGGATCAAAGTAATAGAATAGAAAAGAAATCAGGGGTCAGATATTGCCTCAAAAGCATATTCTGAATATAAGATGAAGCCTGACCCTTTTATTATTTCATTAAAAATAACTTTGGATTTTATGGAATGGGTGAACATTATTTGACAAAAATTTATTTTTTTCTCAGGAACGGAAAAATTTTTGATTTTTTGTCTTGACAAACCGGAATCCGGGTGTTATACTGTTAAAGCAACGAAGGCGTTGGATACCTAAGGGTATCTGACGCCTTTATTTTTTTGATTTAGTAAGGAGAGATAAAATTATGTCAGCAGGAAGTATAGGCTTTATGATCGTATGTTCCGCGCTTGTACTGCTCATGACGCCGGCATTGGCGTTCTTTTACGGAGGTCTTGTCCGCAGGAAAAATGTCATCAATACCATGATGGCAACAACATTTATTGTAGGCTTGGCAATGGTAATGTGGATTCTTTTCGGCTATAGTCTGTCATTCGGAAATGATAACGGCGGACTGATCGGAGGTTTTGATTTCTTCGGCTTCAATAATGTCAGCGAAAATTCGAGTACAAGAGGTCTTGAAATTCCTGATATGCTTTATGCGATATTCCAGATGATGTTTGCCGTTATCACACCGGCACTGATCACAGGTGCGGTTGCGGGCAGAATGAAATTCAAAGCACTGATCGCCTTTGTTTTCCTGTGGTCGATCATTGTATATTATCCGATGGCTCATATGGTATGGGGCGGTGGATTCCTCGGAAGTGCCGCAGAAGGCGGTTCAGGTCTGTTCGGTTCGGGTATCTATCTGAATTCTGTAGACTTTGCAGGCGGCAATGTTGTACATATCAGCTCGGGTGTTTCGGGTTTGCTGCTTGCGATCCTTCTTAAGAAAAGACGTGAATATGACCATACTGCATATCAGCCGCACAATATCCCGTTTGTATTCCTTGGGGCAGCACTGCTGCTGTTCGGCTGGTTCGGATTCAATGCAGGCAGTGCGCTCGCCGC
>CACYDD010000396.1 GCA_902773065.1 uncultured Ruminococcus sp.
CCCATCATTGCATATGTCACGGACGACACGTGTATTTGTCCTGTCCCCAATTTGATCACCTCGCTTTTATTACCATAGTATGCAAAATTCCGTCAATTTGTAACATTCCCCACATTAACATAAATTCTATTAAAAAAATCCGAAAAAACTGTTGCTAAAATAAAATGATATGTTAAAATAGATATAGAAGATTAGTGGTCAGGGGTTAGTAGATAGTGGTTAGTGGTTCAGGCATCGTTAAAATAGTGTGTCGGACACCTTCAACTTTCACCCTTCACCCTGTTATAAAGGAGCGGTAGACTTTGTGGGACGCACTAACATCGGCTTATACATCCTTTATGGATCAGATGAGCCTTTTTCATGCTACAGATGTCCTTGACATTCTGATAGTAACATTTATTATATACAGTCTGATAAAGATTATGAGAGAAACAAGAGCGGAACAGCTGGTCAAGGGTATTCTGATCATTCTGGTTGCCTTTGCTGTTTCCAATTTGTTTAACCTGAGAATGCTGAATTCGATTTTTACATCATTTTTCCAGTTCTCGGTGCTCGCGGTGCTGATCGTGTTTCAGCCTGAGCTGCGAAGTGCACTCGAACATATCGGCAGAAGCAAGATCGGTAAATACTGGAACGGTATCGCAGCAATGACGGTTGATGAAGAACAGACAAAACAGGTGCGCAAGTGTATAAACTGCGTTGCCGATGTTGCTGCAAATTTTCAGCGTTCCAAAACAGGCGCACTGATCGTGTTTGAACGGCAGACCAAATTGGGCGAGATCATTGATACAGGTACGATCATTGATGCCGAGCCGTCTGTGCCGATGATCGGAAATATCTTTTTCAACAAAGCACCTCTGCACGACGGTGCTATGATAGTCAGAAAAGGAAAGGTATATGCCGCAGGCTGTATTCTTCCTCTTACCAAAAATAACGATATCAGCACTGATCTGGGTACACGCCATCGTGCTGCCTTGGGAATCAGTGAAACCAGTGATGCTGTGATCGTGGTTGTCTCCGAGGAAACAGGAACGATCTCCATTGCCAAAAACGGCGTGATCACACGTAATTTTTCAAGAGAAACATTGAGTACTGCACTTGAAGAGGATCTGATTCCGAAGGAATCAGAAAAAACCGAGCGTGTTCCCCTGAAAAACAGCAGAACAAAGGGAAAGGGGCATGAAGTTGAAAAGTAAATTCAGTATAGGAAAGCTTTTTTATAATGATAAATTTGTCATGGTCTTTTCGGCTCTTCTCGCCTTCGGGATCTGGTTTTCTGTTTCAAGCGGAACAACAGAGGTTTCAAAGAATTTTATTGAAAAAATACCGATCAGTATGCCGCAGCTCGGAAATGACCTGAAATTTTACGGTGTGGATAACAGCCTGACCGCAAAGGTGCGTGTTTCCGGAAACGCACTGATCGTCAGAGATCTTACCGCAGACGATATAGAGGTAAGTCCTGTTGATGATATTGCCAAGATCACAGGTCCGGGGAATTATGAGCTGAAACTCAGTGCACAGAAAGGCAGCATGAAGTCCGATTATGAATTTATCGAAAATACATTGTCTCCTGAAACAATCAGCGTATATGTTGACCGCGAGGGAGAAAGCGATTTTGAGATCTCCTCCAGCGGTATCAATGCCTCAACAGACAAAAGCCACCACATCGATACGATCGTTCTTGCACAGAAAAAGGTTCATGTGGAGGGGCCTGACAGTGAAGTGAATAAAATCGCAAAAGCGGTTGCCGTTTATGATTTCAGCGGTGTACTGACTGAAACACAGAATGTGGAAGCGGATATTGTATTGTATGATAAAAATGATGAAGTGATCGAAAGCGATTTTCTGAAAACAGATATCAGCAAGGTCAATGTGAGTGTTCCTGTGCTGGATGTAAAAAATCTGGATGTCATCCCAGCTTTCTCCAATGCGCCTGCGTCATTTGATGTTGCTGCAGCAATGGAAGCCGGTATTATCACAGTTGATCCTTCCAATATAGAAATTGCCATTCCGAATGATACAGATGAGGTCACTGACGAAATGACGACAAAGGAGATTGATATTTCAAAGATCAATCTCAGCAATAATGAACTGACAGCCGACCTGAATATTCCCTCAGGTGTACGTCTGAATGATATCGAAAATGCAAAAGTCACCTTTGACAGCGGAAAACTGACTTCAAAGAAAATCACAGTAAAAAACTTTGAACTGATTGATCCCGATGAAAACTATAAAACCACGGTGATGACAAAATCCATAGAGGTAACAGTGATCGGGGAAAGCGAACAGATCAAAAATCTGACAGCGGCAAACATCACAGCCAATGTTGATATGTCTGATAAGCAGGGCTTTACCGGCAGCACGACAATGGATGTCAAGCTGAGCTTCAACGGAAAATACAATCTTTGCTGGGCTTACTGGAAAGATGATGAATCCAATTACAAGGTCAATGTTACCGTAGCGGAGAAAACGGAATCTTCCAAGGAATCAAGTGAATGAAAAACGGCAGGCGAAATGCCTGCCGTATTATTGTTGTGATAAGATTTATTTTTCATTCAGAAGCTTTGTCAGTTCATTCATAAACGAATGAATATCCTGAAATTGTCTGTATACAGAGACAAAGCGTACATAAGCGACTTCGTCAAGCTCTTTGAGATATTCCATGGTGTATTCGCCGACCTGAACAGAGGAAATTTCCCGCTCCACACTGCTGTATAATTTTGACTCCACTTTGTCGATTACTTCATCGATCTGGTCAACGGAAATGGGTCTTTTTTCACAGGCACGCAGTACACCGTTGGTCAGCTTTTCACGACTGTATGGTTCTCGGGATTTATCACGCTTGATGATCATCAGCGGTGTATTTTCAATGATCTCATAGGTGGTAAAGCGTTTAGCACAGTTGAAACATTCTCTTCTGCGCCTGATTCGCTCGCCTTCATCTGTCGGTCTTGAATCCACAACCTTGCTGTCTTCACAGCCGCAGTATGGGCATTTCATAGTTATTCTCCTCCTGTCATTTTTTAATATACAAATTTGTTTAAAAATTCTTTGGCTTGTGTCAGCTCGGAACGCTCCGAGTAACTGTTTCCGTAAACCTCAATAATAATATCACCACGGTAATCAATGGTTTCAAGTGTGCGGAAAAATGCAGCGTAATCAAAACAGCCTTTTCCCGGCAGGGTGCATTTACCGTCCTCCGTGCAGTCGCTGATATGGATATGCCGCAGTTTTGTTCCCATCAAAGCTGCGAATTCTTCGGGGGAATAGCCGCCACGCAGTGCCTGTTTGGTGTCAAGCACAAAATTGGCACTGTCGGGAATGATTTCAAGCATGGTTCTGATAAAACCCGGCTGGTTGCTCAGGTGCATATTGACATTTTCCTGAAGCAGTGTCACTCCGTAAGCTTTTGCACGTTCGGCAAGAACACCAAACCGACGGCAGTATTCCTTTTCGCTGATTGCCGCAAATGAATCATGGACTCCATGAAGTACAACAAAATCCGCCCCAAGCTGTTTTGCTGTGCTGAAATACATCTCATAAAGCCGCACACCGTCCTCAAATCTTCTTTCATACCCTGAAAACAGGAGATAAGATTCATACGATGATGTGAACGGATGAATCGAGCACACCCCGGCATTTTTTTCATTCAGCATGAAATCCAGCCTGCGGAGATAATCGGGTTCAAGCTCCGAAAACGTATTAAAGAAGATTTCAAATAAGTCAAAGCCTTCCGCCAAAAGTTCCCGAACACAGTTTTCGGTCAGTTCAGGGTAAAGACATCCTGTTGAAACACCGATTTTCATAATGTTACCGTCCGATAAAATATTTCCTACTACCATAATAAAACTTTTTTTCTCATAAGTCAAACAAATATCGAAAAAAATGCGCACCACGTGCGCAGGGAATTCGCGCCGGCGCACCGCCGGTCCCGATTTCGCGTTCAAGTTTACAGAAAATAATTATTTATCGCCGCGACTTGAGTAATAAATTTGAAATGCGGCGATGTAGTTGTGCTGTATAAAATTCTGAATGCAAAATTTATATAATATTACGGTTGATAATGATTTTGCGGTATTGTATAATTGTGGTAATCAATGTGATTGAAGTGAGGTGTGCAGTATGAATGGAACAAAAGTACAAGAAGGTTTTTTCAAACGAAACGGAAAGAAAATTGTGATAACCGTTATTGCGATAGTTTCTGCTGTTGTCATGATGGTGGGCAGTATTATATTATATGTCAAGCCTTGGAATCTTTATGAGGAAGAGGTATTTACAGATGAACAAATAATGACAAACTGCTGCAAAACGGTTTACGTCCAAGTACGTGCAGGATTAATCAATTCGGAAGATACGGAAAATAACGGAGATTTGTGCATATGGGCAGCCCCGAAAGGAGCGGACGAGGAGATCAGATATCGGACCGCAAGCAAAGTAACTGTATGGGATGCTATGGAATATAATGGAGTTAATATAGATGTTTCAAAAATGTATTATTATACAGAAGCAACCGATGAGCACAAAAAGGGGTATATAGAATCATACAGAGAAGATAAGCAGACGAAATATGATACGATTCGCAAGCTTGAATATGATACGACACTTGGTGAATTATATGATGGAAAAAAATAATTATAAAAAATTAATAAAAAAAACTTGACAAGGCAGAAAAAATGGTGTATTATAGATACAAACCTGAGAGATAACAACAAAAGTTAAAGAAATATCTCTACAGTGTTCTGATGTTTGATTACAAGAGTGAATAATTGACTGTCATACTTTCGATTATTCCTTTTCTTTCCTTTTTCCTTTTTTCTTTTTATTCCTTTTGA
>CACYDD010000397.1 GCA_902773065.1 uncultured Ruminococcus sp.
ACGGTTGCTACTTTAGAATTCGAGGTTTTCCATGTGATCGTTTTATTGGAAGCATTGCTTGGTGTAAAGGTTGTCTTTAAAGTAAGGCTCTCTCCTTTTCCGAGAGTAACAGAAGTTTTGCTCAGTTTGATCTTTGTTGTG
Organism: uncultured Ruminococcus sp.; assembly: GCA_902773065.1. GTDB lineage: Bacteria > Bacillota > Clostridia > Oscillospirales > Acutalibacteraceae > UBA1213. The sequence continues at coordinate 142 of CACYDD010000397.1, forward strand.
GGGATGTTGACGTTCACTTTGAAGTTGTAGTTGTTGGGGCTGCCCTTGTTTCCTTCAAAGGCAAGATAGTAGGTACCCTTCGGAAGTACGATCTTATTGTAGCTTTCTGTTCCTAATGTCTGGCTGAGAGAAGTTGAGTTGATTTTGCCGAACAGGGAATAACTGGTCCAAAGCTGCTTTTTATTACTGTTATAAATAAGTGCTTTACCAAATGAATTGTAGGAAGTATCACTGAACTGTGCGTTCAATTTGATCGTTACAGTTGATTTTTTGGAAAGTGTGAACTTGTAAAAATCCTTGCCTTCATCATAAGCAATTTGTCCTTTGTAAACCTGATTGAGGTTGATCTTGTTGGCTTTTGCAAAAGTATCATTATTTTTGCTTACGCTTTCGGTGAAAGATTCCTTGGCATCGGTAAAGTTAACACGTATGTTATAATTACCTGCTTTATCGTTTATTGAATTGTCATTATTGTTTTCAATGCCGATATAATAAGTACCTGCTCTCAGATACAGGGTTTCTGTTTTTTCGATCCTGTTTGTTTTGGTATCATAATAGTACCAGTGATGGTCGATCATCTGTTTTTTGGTGTCATAAAGAGAGAATTTGTCAACTTCTTTCATGTATCCGGTAAATTTGATTTTTACCGTACCGGATTTTTTCAGTGTGAATTTATAGAAATCCTTGGTTTCGGTTGCGGCAATCTGACCTTTGTAGGTCTTGTTGAGAGAAAGACTGTTTGCCTTGGCGATGGTATCGTTGTTGCTGGATTCGGTGTCTTTAAAGGATTCACCGGCAGAAGCAAAATTGAGCTTGAAGCTGTATTTTCCGCTTGAACAATCCGTAAAACCAATATAATAAATACCTGCTCTGAGATCCAGTGCAAATTTACTGTCGATTCGGTTGGTTTGTGAGTTATAGTAGAGATAATCCTTTGAGATGATATCACCTTTGGAGTTATAGAAAACAGGGGTAGTATGGCTCATATAGCCAGTTAAGTCAAGGGTTACTTTTCCCGAACTGCTAAGAGTGAATTTGTAGTAATCTGCTTTCTCGGTCTGTGCTATAAAAGCATTATAACTCTTGTTTACAGAAATCGGGTCAGCATTTTTGATACTGTCGTTGTTGTGTGTCAGGGTTTCTTTGACGGCAGCGGTTTCTTTGGCAGATTCAAAACCAAGGTTCAGGCTGTAAGAACCTCTGTTACTGGAATAATTAGAGGAGTAAGGAATTACCTCTACATAATACTTTCCTGCCTGCAGATCAGCTGATAAGGTGCTGCCCTTACTAACGATATAATCAATGCGTACATTATTGTCAACAGAAGAGTAAAGATTGATTTTATCAAAATACTCTACAGTGTTGCTGTTGAATTTAATATTCAGAGTACCCGATTCGTTCAGGGTAACAGCATAAAAATCCGAATCAGCTCCGGTCAGTGCTCCTGTTACGGTATCACCGGCATTGACAGGGGTTGCTGTAGCAAAGGTGTTATTGCTTTCCTTTTCGCCAACAGCTGCAGCGTTGGCGGTGATGCCTGTATTGGTGATCTGCGGAATGAGTGCAGCACCGCTGCCAGCGACAACAGCTGACAAAGCCGCTATTGTCACTTTCGATAAAATTTTCTTTGCTTCCATAAAACATTCTCCTCCTGTATGATTTGTAATTTGGAAATATTCGCTTTATAGCTTAATTCTATTATATTTTGGCCGCTTTGTCTATTGTATGATTGCACAAATTTATGAAAAAACTTACATTATGCTATTGTACCAAACGCAAATTTATATTATAATATCTCTATACAAATATAAAAAACGGAGGAATAAAAATGATAAGAGATATTTCAGATGCCGTAAAATATATCGGCGCAGACGACAACGATCTTGACCTTTTTGAGAGCCAGTATGACGTTCCTGACGGAATGTGCTACAATTCCTATGTGATACTGGACGAAAAAATTGCGGTTCTTGATACGATCGACAAAAGGAAAACGGATGAATGGTTTGACAACCTTGAAAAGGTTCTCAATGGCAGAACACCCGATTATCTTGTGATCAGCCACCTTGAACCCGACCACGCCTCCAATATTGCGAAAGCAGCCGAAAAATATCCTGAAATGAAACTCATCGGCAATGCAAAGACCTTTAATATGCTGCCGCAGTTTTTTGATCTTGATACAACGGACAGAACCGTTACTGTTAAAGAGGGTGAAACGGTAGACCTCGGCACACACAAGCTGACTTTCTATATGGCACCGATGGTACATTGGCCCGAGGTAATGGTGACTTATGAGCCGACGGAAAAAATTCTGTTCTCGGCTGACGGTTTCGGAAAATTCGGCGTGATCGATGCTGAACCCGACGACTGGGCTTGTGAAGCAAGAAGATATTATTTCAATATCGTAGGTAAATACGGTGCACAGGTACAGGCACTTCTGAAAAAAGCAGCAAAGCTTGATATTCAGACGATCTGTCCGCTGCACGGCCCGATCCTTACCGAAAACCTTGGTTACTATATCGGTCTTTATGATACATGGAGCAAATATGAGCCTGAAACAGACGGTATCTTTATTGCCTATGCTTCTATTCACGGCAACACAAAGGAAGCTGCACTGAAATTGTATGATATCCTGAAAGCAAAAACCGATCTTCCGATCGCCATTTCCGACCTGACAAGAAGCGACCTGCATGAAAATGTAGAGGATGCATTCCGCTACAGCAGAATGATCATGCTTGCTTCTTCCTATGACGGAGGAATTTTCCCGATTGCCAATGATTTTCTCCATCATCTGAAAATCAAAACCTACAGAAACCGTAAGGTTGCGATTGTTGAAAACGGCTCATGGGCACCGTCGGCTGGAAAGGTGATGCGTGAGTATTTTGAAGGTATGAAGGATGTTACGATCAGTGATGTCAGCGTGACGATAAAGTCAACACTCAAGCCTGAGAATATCACTCAGCTTGAAGCACTGGCAGATTCGATGTTGTAAAACAGGATTCAGGGGTCAGGATTCAGGATTCAGGTTTGTGTTATCCGTATCTGATGCTGTCCCTGAAATGATTCAGGAGGTTAATGAGATGAACGCAGTAATTACTGTACTGGGAAAAGATAATGTGGGTATACTGGCGAATGTATCCAATGAATGTGCGCAGGCAGGTGCTAATATTATAGAGGTAACGCAGTCTGTTCTGCAGGGAATGTTCGCAATGATCATGTTTGTGGATATTTCTGCTTGTACCGTTCCTTTTTCCGAACTTGTGGACAAGCTTACCGCAAAGGGAGAGGACATGGGCGTGAAGATCCATGTTATGCACGAGGATATCTTCAATGCCATGCACAAAATCTGATTGTTTAAAGGTGAAAGGAATTATATTATAATGATAAATTCACATGATATACTGGAAACCATTAATATGATCGATAACGAAAACCTTGATGTAAGAACCATTACCATGGGTATTTCACTTCTCGATTGTATTGATGAGGATATCGACAAAGCCTGCGGCAAGGTTTATGACAAGATCTGCCGCTATGCAAAGGATCTTGTTAAAACAGGTGAGAATATCAGCAAGGACTACGGGATTCCGATCATTCACAAAAGAATTGCCGTAACCCCGATTGCCATGCTGGCAGCTGCCTGCCCGACAAAAAAACCCGTAAAATTTGCCAAAGCACTTGATAAGGCAGCAGCAGAGGTAGGAGTGAACTTTGTCGGCGGCTACAGTGCACTTGTTCACAAAGGCTTTGCACAGGGTGATTATGCTTTGATTGAAAGCATTCCCGAGGCACTCGCTTCAACGGAATGTGTCTGCTCGTCTGTCAATATCGGCAGCACAAAAGCAGGTATCAATATGGACGCGGTTGCCAAAATGGGAAAAGTAATTCGCAAAAGTGCCGAGCTGACTGCCGATCGTGACTGTATCGGTGCGGCAAAGCTTGTCGTATTCTGCAATGCCCCCGAGGATAACCCGTTCATGGCAGGTGCTTTTCATGGTCCGGGCGAACCTGACTGTGTGATCAATGTCGGTGTTTCGGGCCCGGGCGTGGTAAGGGCGGCACTGGCAAAGGCAGGCGACTGCAATATTACGGAGGTTGCCGATATTGTCAAGAAAACCGCATTTAAGATCACACGTGCCGGTATGCTTGTTGCGAAAGAAGCTTCAAAGCGTCTGAGCGTTCCGTTCGGTATTGTTGACCTTTCACTTGCACCGACACCGGCAATCGGCGATAGTGTTGCTTATATTCTGGAGGAAATGGGACTGGAGCAGTGCGGTGCACATGGAACGACCGCCTGCCTAGCACTCCTCAACGATGCCGTGAAAAAGGGCGGTGTCATGGCTTCTTCTCA
>CACYDD010000398.1 GCA_902773065.1 uncultured Ruminococcus sp.
GCTGTTCCTTGGTTAAAAATCCGCTATGATCGGAAAACTGGCAGTAACCAACGCACTTGCCGCAGCCGGTAATACTGCCGTCAATAGTGCGGCGATTGTGTGTATGGTTTTGTTTACGGTCGAGGGACGAGTAGTCATAACCTGAGTTATACATCACCAATCCTCCTCGTCAAAATCGTCGTCGAATTCATCATCTGAATTCTTATTGTCTTTCATTACCTCTTGGAAGATAGAGAACTCAAGCATATCGTCAAAGATATCGTAATTTCCGTCGCCATTCCAATCAATCTGATCAAAGAAGCCCATTCCAAAACCTCCTTTCTTCTATCTTTTTGTGGATCTGTCTGCAAGCTTTGCAGCGCTTTGGCATATGTAATTGATGCGATTCGTAAAAGCTCTGTTCTCCTGTTGTAAATAAGAATTTCTTTCCGCAATCACAGCATTTGATGGTAATGTCTTTGAAATCAGGCTCTCCTGCACTCTGAACCGATATTTCAACCTTCGCTGCAGCAACAGGTGGTATGACAGTTGTGACTTTGATCTGTGGATGTTGAACCGTTGAACTTTGATAGTAGATCCTTTCTAAATAAATCTCATAATTGTCTTCTGCGTACTTTGCCCATCCCATAATCGAAACCTCCTTGTTTTGATTGATTGTTTTAACTTGAGATAATTATAAGGCGCACAAGACTCAGTCTGTAACTTTCGTTGAAAAAAGGGCTCACCCAAAACAAGTGAGCCCAGAAAGGGATTTATTCAATTAAGGATGATATTCCTGCCCTGATATTTCTTCAATTCTATATGTGTATTCATTTGCAATATTCTGATAAAAACGAATATTTTCGTCAAATCCCTCGTTATCTTCATCAAAAATAGCATAAAATAATCTTTTTTCTTCATTAATGGTACTGACAGTTTGATTAGCTAATCTGATTATTTCCTTATAGTATTTATACATTCTCTGATCATAAGGATCGTCTGCATCAATAACATTAGCAACTATTTGTGAATACTCAATTAGAAGATTTGTAGAATATCCTGAGTATCTTATTAAATCTTTTATTCTATTAAAAGCCCCCCAAAAACAAATATCACAATTCATACCGTCCCACAAATCAATTATATCATCTTCCTGTAAATCGTAAAGACAATACTTTGAATGTGATAATACTTTGCTTATACACTTTGCCATTTTGGCATCATCATCTTCTTTGGCATATATGACAGCTAATATTGAGTAAACCTCTGTTATTAAGTCATCATCATTTTTTTCTAAATAAAAATGATCTGAAATATTAGAAAATGTACCATTTTCAACCATGTTTTCAATTTTATCTTTTAGAAGATAGCCCAGTTTAACATATTTTTCTGAATGCAAAGGTGAAAAGTCGTAATCAATAAGTAACCTATACTCCTCAACAATATAGTTTACTCCATTTGATGATAAATCTGATTCGATAGCATCGAAAAACAATGAAATATCTCGCTTTCCTTTTTCGTCAAAAAGGATTGGTAAATCACTGTCCACCATTTCGTATTCAGATGGTATAGCTCGATAAATCTGGTTTTCTTGTATTTGCTCATAATTTTCTGTTTTATCCTCTTTTGATGAAATATATTTTTCTAATGAGTACTTAAATCTATCAATACTCTGACCTATAGTTAGCCCTTTTGGTATACACAAAGGATCAGGAGCAAAGTCTAATGGGTTTACTTCCCGCCGAAGAACATCGTGTTCATCCAAAAATCGTAATTTACATAAACCAAACACTTCTTTCCTCAACAGACGAAGCTTTTCGGATACCATAGTATTAACAAACATACCATTTAACAAAATTCGTCCTATTGTAATATATGCGTATTGTTCTGCTTCAGATTTCTCTAAAATTTTCATATGATTGATTGCTTTTTCCAAATAAATAATTTCATATTCCTCGTTTAGTAATGCCCGAATTTTAAATGATTTTTGTGGAGTTACTTGCTCATTTCTCAAACATAATGGATTTAAGCTGATCAGATTATCAATAAGTTTTCCAGAAAACAAATGAGATACGGCCCCGCTTTTACTTATCATAAAAGTCCATACATAGGGTTTGCATAAATCATTTATAAGAGCATCATCAGAAAGAAAACTCTCGTTAATGATTTCAAGCACTTTATTAAAAACTGTTTCAGAATCCTTTATATGTCTTTTTTTATTGTCATCGAATTCTTCAAAAAGTGTTACCTTTGACCAATAGCAACTCCACGAACACAACACAATTAACGCTTTTATTCTAATCGTAGTGTCAAAACTATCATTTATTGCTGCTTGATATATGGATTTAAAGACAAAACCGCAATAATCATTGGCAGCATATCCTGCCGTCTGTGCTTCACCTCCAAACATATTATAGAGAAGATCGATACAATAGGAAACATCTTCCTTATTGTTCCAGTTAAGCTTTGTAAACACGCTGAACAAACACCTGAAACGATATAAAGCATTATCCTTCGCTGGTGTATCCGTAGGATCAACAAAGATTAAACACCGTTTGTTAACATATAGTTTTTCTTCGATAAACGCTCTTACCACACCGGATTGACAGATGTTTGGATTTAACTCATACTCGAATACATTTTTCAAGACATCATTAATTCGAAATGCAACACCTGACCTGAACTGGAAACTCTCAATGTAACCTTTTTCAAACAAATTATTAAATGCATTCATAAGTTTATTGGCTGAAATACTTTTACATAGCTTGAAGGATTCCTTGATTTGCTTTTTTGAAAACCTTAAATCATCTAAATAGTATAGTGTTTCTAACACGGCATAATCTCGTTTTGTGAAGCCCTCTAACTTAAATAGGTTAGACATTGCTTTGGCTACGGTTCTTTTTATACTCAAACTATCTTTTGTATCAATTACTTTTTCAGAGTCATCAAGATTTTCTAAGCCGGTAATAACCTTTTCAACGATTTCATAAATTGAGTAGATTCCAGTTTTTGTTAATCTTGCAATCAACATCCAATAATACGTACAGCTTTCTCCAAGATAGTAAATCCGTGAAAGTGTTCTTTTTTCTTCCTCAGAAAGTATTTGTCCGGATTCATTTTCAAAAATACTGTTTAATTCATTAACAGGCAAACCATGAATTGCTAAAAAATTTGAATTATTATATATTTCGGAGAAATCAGTGCGTGTAGTAACAATGGTTTTGCAGTTCAAACCTAACAATAATTGTATCTCGTTTGCTTCTTCCAAAGCAACATCATAATTATCCAAGACAAACAATGTTTTTTTATCGCATAATTGCTTTATTATGCTTATTTTATCGTCTTCTAATACTCCTTCGTAATGAATAATAACTTCATTTAAGCATTCTGAAACCGAAGAATTATAAACCATA
>CACYDD010000399.1 GCA_902773065.1 uncultured Ruminococcus sp.
GACCTGTTCATTGCAACACATCCCGACAGTGACCATATCGGAGATTTTGCTTCTGTTACCGATAGTACCGATATAAAGGAAATATGGTTCAGCAGGTTCTGTATAAAAGATCAATCGGAGCAAAGTGAGGACGAAAAAATATTTTTTCGCACCCTGAAAGAGAAAAATATAAAACTTACCTGTCCTGAAACAGGAAAATATCATTTCGGAAAGCTTTCATTAGAAATAATTGCACCGACTGAAGATATGGGCAGCGATAACGATAATTCCATTGTTTTTCGCATGACATATAAAGAAAAATCGTTTTTGTTTACGGGGGATGCAGGAAAAAAGACAGAACAGCAGCTTTTGAAGTCGGGGAAAGATATCAGCTGTGATGTCCTGAAGGTCGGTCATCACGGTAGTAAAGGTTCAACGACAGAAGCTTTTTTACAGGCGGTTTCACCTGCCTGTGCGGTGATATCTGCAGGTGATGATAATATCTATTTACCGAACAGAGAAGTTGTTGACCGATTGGAAGATTTCGGCTGTGAAATTTACAGAACCGATACAGACGGCTGTATTATCATCGCAACAGACGGAAAAGAACTGACAGTATTGACAGAAAAAACTGAATAAAACATTTACGGCTTCACTGCAAAATATTAATTGCAGTGAAGCCGTTGTTGTAGTATTATACAACGATTTGAAATTTAGTAGGAGGAATACTGTCCGTAAAGATCACCGAGCATTGTATATTCGGAAAGATAGGAATCTTCTACATCCTGACCATATTTGCCGTTGTCTTTCGGGAAGATTTCACCTGAGCTGTCATAGCCGTACTGATCAAGCTGATTCGTTAAGCTATCCAGACTTGAATAGGCAAGAGCCTGACCGACTGTTGCGTAATTTGCAGCCTGGGTTCTTTCGGTGGCAGTTGCACCTTTTTCCGGAAGCATGGGATCGTCAAAATTCTGGCTTGTAATTGTACCGGCTTTGATTCCTGCATAATATGTTTTGCAGGCATTGCTGATAGTAGCGGCATCGGCTGCCTTACTGGAAGAATTTGCAGATGAAATTGCCGAACCCAAGGAGGAGGAAGATCCGCCTGTCAGTGCCTCGAATTCCTCTTTTGTCATCTCAAGAATATTCTTGTCTGCCTTGAATTCCTTGTCCACAGGATCGGAAGAAGCAACGATAATAAGATTGAGTTTTACACTGTCTGTATCTACAATATTGTCAAGTGTGATCTTAATACTGCCGTCTGTTACTTCCGCTTTACCGGTAAAAGAGTTTTCTTTTCTGGTGGAAGGATCTGTGTAAGTTAAGGTGAAATTCTTTGAGTTTCTGTCATACAAAAGAGAGAAAAGTGTCACAGATTCTGTCTGTTCGTTTTTGGTACTGGTGATATCAATGGTATATGTCAGTTTTCCGCCATCATCGGTTTTGCTGAGTTTGATACCGCCGTGCTGTTCGCTTGTGCCGTTGTTATATGCGATATCAAAGTTGATTGTCGGATTGGGTTCTTTTGAGAATTCACCTGTGATTTTAAAACTGTCATCAGAGTTTTTGGAAAAATGTGCGGCACTGATCTCAAGCTTTACAATTTCATGAGAGTTTTTGTCAAGATAATTTTTGATGGTCAAAGAGAAGTTTTCATCTGTACCGTTTTCATAGCTTTCGATAAAGCTGTCAAAGCTTTCATTCAGTGATTTTTCTGCCTCTTCCGCACCTGACGGATTATATTTCTTTACATACTTGACTGTTTCTTCTTTCAGGTCTGTAAGAAGATTTTTAAATGAACTGTAATCAAAGGTATAGGTGATCACATCTGCGGAAACTTCGTTTCCGTTGACAGTTGCTGTTCCGTCATCAACAGATGCATTTCCGTTTACTTCGATTTTTTTGAGAATATCGTCATAAGCAGTGTCGATGTCTGTTTCAGCCTGTGTGCTGTCGGAAAGCTCTTTGTAAATATTTTCGTAAGCCTCGATCAGATCATTGAACTGATCTTCTGTCAGTCCGAGAACATTATCATTTGAGGGCGAGAAAATGGAGTTGCCGATTTTTTCTCTGAAGTTTTCAGATTCAAGGTAATAGCTTCCTGTCTGTCCGCCTACATCATAATTCAGATAAGTATTTTTGTTGTCGGCACAAAGTTCAAGATAGGAATTTCCGCTGCCTGATGTATCAAGAGATGAGGAACCGAGAAATGTGGAAGCAAGGAGACTTCCGGCATCCACTTTCAGGTAATATTTGCTGTTGCTTTTATCATAGCTGTAGACAGCTGAAAGATTCAGATCCTGGCTCTGACCGGAATAGCCGGCACTTCCTTCGGCAGAAATATTGACAGAACCGCTGTCTTTCATATTTTTGATAACATTGTAGAATTCATTTGATTCTTCGGCAGTTTCAATATAGCCTTTGTAGGAATTGATGGCACTTTTTGTAGGATTATTCACAATATAATCCCGTTCCATTTTGCTGCGTATCAAATGGTATACGCCAAAACCGATTCCGACCACCAATAACAGTGAAATGACACTGATAATTGCCTTCTTGGGTGTGAAAAAGGATTTTTTCTTCTGAGGCTGCACAGTACCGGGAACAGGTGTATTATAAGCATAATTCATTCCCGGATTTCCCGGAAACGGTGCACTGCTGTTTATATCCGGTTGATTGAAATTGTTCTGACTGTTTGGTTGGTTAAAATTCTGCTGACTAAAATCGTTCTGATTGTTCGGTTGATTATCATAAACGATCTGATTCAGTGGTTCACCTGATGTGCTGTACTGATTCAGGTTGTTGTTTTGTGTACCATAAAAATTCTGGGGCTGTTCATTGTTTTGTGTACCGGAAAAGTTCTGAGGCTGATTATTTCTGAGGTCAAAGCCGCAGGACGAACAGAAAATATTTTCACCGCTGTTGTTTGTTCCGCAGTTCGGACAAAACATAATTACCACTCCTTATTATTTTTTCTGAGAATACATAATTTCTCTGATACCATTATATCAAATTTTAAGGTAAAATGATTAAATTTGTATGAATAAAAAATATTTTTGTGGTATTGTACAAATAACCTCATTTATTCATGAAAATCCTATACAAAAAAGAGTTTCCGCCGGTCATACAGCGGAAACTCTTTTCTGAAAAAATCAGTCTTTTTCAAGTTTTTTCAGTTTTTCAATTTCAGACCGGTCAAGTTTGATCTGTCCGTCCCTGATCACTTTTACCTCAGATACATTATAGGTATGTGCCGCTGCATCGGGGGATTTGTGCAGTGAAACAGTAAGCGTACCTGTGATAAGATTCACATCGATCACATTCCCTTTTCCGTCAGGTGTATTAACAATCGCACCGATTTTGGGTGTGGTTTTCAAAAGACTTGTATATACATCCTGTTCATATTTCAGACAGCACATCAGACGTCCGCAAGTTCCCGAAATTTTAACGGGATTCAGCGACATTCCCTGTTCTTTTGCCATTTTGATGGACACAGGCTGGAATTCGCCCATGAATGTATTACAGCAGAAAGGCCGTCCGCAGATACCCAATCCGCCAAGCATTTTTGCCTCATCTCTGACGCCGATCTGACGCAGTTCGATCCTTGTTCTGAAAACATAGGCGAGATCTTTGACCAGTTCTCTGAAATCCACTCTGCCGTCGGCAGTAAAATAAAACAGGATCTTGTTATTGTCAAAGGTGTATTCCACATTCACAAGCTTCATCTGTAAGTTATGATTATGGATTTTCTGTTCGCAGATGCCGAACGCTTTTTTCTCTTTCTTATGGTTTTCTTCCACGATTTTAAGATCATTTTCCGTAGCCTTGCGGATGATTTTTTTCAGCGGTGCGTTAACTTTATCATTGCTGAGTTCACGGTTTGCCATAGCGACTTTGCCGCATTCCACACCCCTGCTTGTTTCCACGATCACATCATCACCGACATTGAAATTGATGCCGATGGGGTCGAAATAATAGACCTTTCCGACCTCTTTGAATCTGACTCCGATAATATTAGCCATTTTTTTCCTCCGATTATTTTATCCTCTCAGTACCGAGCAAAGCCATGTACCGAAAAAATTCAGATTTACATTTGTATTCAGAATTTCCTTTGCCTTTTCCGTATTTTCGGCAAGACGGTAAATTCTTTTCTTTGTCATCCGACGGGCAATCTCCTCAGCAAATGCCGCATTTGTGCTGAGTCCTGCCGCAGCCTTGATACATTCCGAAGCATTTTCAAGCATACAGTCCAGTACACTGGAAGCAAATGCCCTGTTTGCACTGAGTCTGCTTGTCAGTGTTAAAAGAAGATACTCGTTTTTTTGCGGTAGGGCAGCAAATATTTCATCAGCGAGTTTTTTTGCTTCTTCTCCGCCGCTTTCCAGTATCTGTATGGTCTGCCCGATATTTCCATCACACATTGCAGCGATTTTCTGAACTTCCTCATAGCTTTTATCAGGAAATCTCTTTGCCGCTGCCTGTGCTGCCTGCTCAGCCGTAACAGGGTAAAGACTGTAGATCCTTGATCTTGACCTGACGGTTTGCAGCATCATATTTGCCGATGTGACTGTCATAACAAAAACCACATTGGCAGGCGGCTCTTCCAGTACTTTCAGAAACGCATTCTGTGCAGGAGCAAGCATTTTATCACAGTTCAAAAGCAGATATACTTTGGTATCGGCTTCGTTGGGCTTGATATAAACATCCGAACGGATCTTTCTGATGGAATCCACATTCAGCTCACCCGTATTATTGCCGTCAGCTTTATAGATATCGGGGTGCGAATTGTGCATTGCCTTGATACAGCCGGGACATTGTCCGCATGGTCTGCTGTTTTCCGACAGACATACGCAGTATCTTGCAATAATTTCGGCGAGTGTGGTTTTACCCGTACCTTTTGCACCGTCAATAATAATTGCATGGGGGAGAGTACCTGACCGCATTGCTTCGGAGATTTCATTTTTTACCGTATCGTTTGCAATAAATTCGCTTAGCTGCATATTGTTTATCTCACTCTCAACTGATTTGCTTTGATTCAGTTTACACCTGAATCCCGACTGTCTTCCCTATTATAAACTATTTTTGTTTTATTATCAAGTTTTAGTTCATGATAATTGATTTGTTTTGAAAGCAAAATCAGGGCGGCGAGATTAGGAATTGCCATGAGACCGTTCAGGGTATCTGAAATTTCCCAGACAAGAGAAATACTCATCACGCTGCCGAGATAGGCTGCAAACGCATAGATGGTTCTGTACAGATAAATGTATTTATTTCCTGAGAGATATTCAAGGCTTTTTTCTCCGTAATAGCACCATGAAACCAGTGTTGCAAAAGCAAACAGAACAATAGAAACGGAGATGAATATTTTTCCTCCGAACCCAAGAACACTTTCAAATGCGGCGGTGCTGAGTGCGACACCGTCCAGTCCCGATTCATCAAACCCTGTTGTGATAATACAAAGTGCCATCAGCGTACACAAAATGATCGTATCGATAAACACCTGGAACATACCCCACATCCCCTGTCGGTAGGGGTCGTCTGTTTCAGCAGCAGCGTGAACAATAGGGGAGCTTCCGAGACCTGCTTCATTAGAAAATACGCCTCTTGAAATACCGTATTTTATCGCTCTTGACATGCCGTATCCCATAAACCCTCCTGCTGTACAGCGAATATCAAAAGCTTCTGTGATGATTTTGGAAAAGGCATAGGGGATCTGTCTGAAATTGATGATAAGGATACTGAGTGCTGCAAGGGTATAAAGCACAGCCATCAGCGGTACAAGCTTTTCTGTTAATGCTGCGATCCTGTCAATACCTCCGAAAATCACAAATGCCGTTGCTCCTGCAATGATCACGCCGCTTATTTTGGGAGAAATGCCGAATCCTCCTTCCAGAGCACCCGAAACAGAATTTGCCTGTGTCATATTGCCCATTCCGAGTGCCGCGACAGTGCAGATCACAGCAAACACAACAGCAGCCCATTTACATTTCAGCCCCTTTTCTATGTAATACATAGGACCGCCGACATAGTTACCGTTTCGTTTTTCTCTGTATTTAACACCCAGAACATTTTCTGCAAATATCGTACCCATGCCGAAAACTGCCGCGACCCACATCCAGAATACAGCCCCTGCACCTCCGAGCGTCAGTGCCCCTGCCACACCGACAATGTTTCCCGTGCCGATTGCTCCGGCAAGTGCTGTAGCCATTGCCTGAAAAGGGGAGAGCCGTCCGCTTTTTTTATCTTTATCTCCGCTGCTGCCTTTGAAAATTGACATAAAAGTAGCATTCCACCACTGTCTGAAATGCGTTACCTGAAAGAATTTCAGTTTGATCGTATAGAAAATACCTATTCCGAGTAAAAAACATAGCATGAACGGACCCCATACGATACCATTGATCAGTGAATTGATTTTTTCTAAATATCCCATGAAAACACCCCATACAAATATATATGCCGCATTTTCCTTTTATACACGACGACAGAAAAAAAGGTCAATTTTCAAAGTAAACGCAACATCATCAAATAAAACGCAACAAGTTGCATTTAGTCTGATAATGATATCAAAAAAAGGTTTATGTTGGAAGTACATTCAAGGATATTTTCTACACAACAGAAAATGGTGAACAAAAAAGCTTTTGCAACCGCATCGTTTATGAAATGATCGAGCGTAATTCATCTCCTGACGGTCAGATGTTTCTTGAACCTGAAATTGAACTCAATATGTTCCGGACAAATCTTGGAGAAAGTGATAAAGAGATTATTGACCTCTATCATGCTCATGGAGAATGCGAGCAGTTTCACAGCGAGATCAAAACAGATATGGGCGTAGAGCGTCTTCCGTCCGGCAAATTTGACACAAACGAGCTTGTTCTCGAACTTACGATGATTGCTTACAATGTCCTGCGTATGCTTGGTCAGGAAACGATCAAGCAAGGAAAAGCACCGGCTAAAAGAATTGTCAGTAGAAAACGCATTCGCACTGTTATCCAGAACATCATTCATTTTGCCGGTCAGCTAACAAAACACGCTCGACAACTGTTTCTTTCTATCAGCAGAAGCAATGCCTGGGCTGATGCGTTTTGGGGACTTGTGCATCGATTTGCTGCTTGCTGAGTTTCACGGATTCAGGTATTAATAAATAAAACAAACGAAAGCAGGTAATAGATATGATGAATATTGAAGAATGTATTGATATAGTGATAGAAAGATTTCCTGAAAAAATTCGGCTTTTGCGTTTGTGCAGTGATCAAAAACAAAATGTTGATGTATATAAATTCATGTACCGGGCTGTTTTTAAAATACTTCATATGTATCTGTATGAGGATGATTGTGAAGAAGATATCAAAAAGCATTGTGAGTTTATAGAGATGATGCAGCTGGAGGGAGATGATGAAGTCAGGGAATTTATGCGAACCGGCATTATGGAATCGTTAGAAGATGCTGAATTTTTCATCAATGAGCCATTAATGAAATTTTATGAATTTGTGTCTCAGGAATTTAAAACCAGTTATCAGGAGGAGATAGAAGCATTGTACTATGGTTAAGGTATTAGCAGAATTTATATGGACATGCTCCCTGAACAGCAATGTTAGGGGTGCAGTTCTGATACAATATTCAATGATTTTGTCTGTCATTTTGATTGATAAACAGATGATTGTATGCTACAATAATAATAACCTAAGTGGAAGGAGCGTAGTTTATGAAAAAATATGTAATGCC
>CACYDD010000400.1 GCA_902773065.1 uncultured Ruminococcus sp.
GAAAAGGTAGCCGAAATTGTTTCCGGTGTAGCAGAAGGCTGTGTGCAAAGCGGATGTGCGCTTGTGGGCGGTGAAACTGCCGAGCATCCCGGCATGATGCCCGAGGATGATTATGACTTGGCAGGCTTCTCAGTAGGTGTTGTTGACAAGGCAAAAATTTTAAAGCCCGAAACACAGAAGCCGGGTGATGTTATGATCGGTATCAAATCAAGCGGTGTTCATTCCAACGGTTTTTCACTTGTCCGTAAGGTTTTTGATATCAACAGCAAAGAAAGTATTTCAAAATACTATGACGAGCTTGGCACAACACTTGGAGAAGCACTCTTGACACCGACAAGAATTTATGTTAAGGCTATCCTTTCACTTCTTGACAGTGTGAAAGTTAAATCGATCTCTCATATCACAGGCGGCGGCTTTTATGAAAATATTCCGCGTTCACTTCCTGACGGTATTTCCGCAAAAATCAACCGCAGTGATGTACAGGTTCTTCCGATATTTGACCTTATTGCAAAAACAGGCAATATCCCTGAGCGTGATATGTTTAACACCTTCAACATGGGTGTCGGCATGACGGTTGTTGTTGACAAAGCGGATGCCGACAAGGCGATCGAAGTTCTGAAAGCTTCAGGCGAAGAGGCCTATATCCTTGGCGTGCTTGTTGAAAGCACCGAAGGCGTCATTATCAATTAATAATGAAAGGGAAACTGCTTTATGAAAAATATTGTAGTATTGGTTTCGGGCGGAGGTACCAACCTTCAGGCACTGATCGATGCTCAGGAAAGCGGCATGATCAAGGACGGTAAAATCACCTGTGTGATCTCTTCCAAGCCGGGGGTATATGCGCTTGAAAGAGCAAACAACCATAACATTAAATCGAAAGTGATCGCAAGGAAAGAATATGGTGATGTTGTAGAATACAGCAAAGCGATCCTTGTGGCTCTGAATGAAGAGAAAGCAGACCTTGTGGTATATGCAGGCTTTATGACGATACTTGATGAATTGGTGGTAAAGGCATATCCGAACAGGATGATGAATGTTCATCCTGCTCTGATACCGAGCTTTTGCGGCAAGGGTTATTACGGACTGCGTGTGCATGAGGAAGCTTTGAAAAAAGGTGTCAAGCTGACAGGGGCTACTGTTCACTTTGTAACAGAAGTCTGTGACGGCGGTCCGATCATTCTTCAGAAGGCGGTTGAAGTGCTTGACGATGACACACCCGAGGTACTCCAGAAAAGAGTAATGGAGCAGGCAGAGTGGAAGATTCTTCCGCAGGCGGTTTCCCTTTTCTGTGAGGACAGGCTTGAAGTCAGAGATGACAGAGTTTATATAAAGTGAGGAAGCATTATGGTAGAATTAAAGAAAGAGATTTCATCCACAACCTATCCCGGAAGGGGAATTATCATCGGCAAAAGTGCTGACGGTAAAAAAGCAGTGATCGGCTATTTTATCATGGGCAGAAGTGAAAACAGCAGGAACAGAGTCTTTGTAAAAGAGGGAAAGGATCTGAAAACACAGGCATTTGATCCCTCAAAGCTTGTTGACCCTTCGCTCATAATCTATGCACCTGTCCGTACACTGGAAAATCAAACAATAGTTACAAACGGTGACCAGACAGATACGGTAAGAGATTTTATTTTTGAGGGCAAGACCTTTGAAGAGGCTCTCCGCACACGTACCTTTGAGCCTGACCCACCGAACTTTACCCCGAGAATTTCGGGTATTGTTGAACTTGCTGACAATGATTTTTCCTATAAGCTTTCCATTCTCAAAAGCAATGAGGGAAGAGAGGAGTTCGCACTGCGTTTCTTCTATGAATATGCACAGCCTGTAGCAGGTGAGGGACATTTTATTCACACTTATAAGCAGGACGGTAACCCGATTCCTTCCTTTGAGGGTGAACCGACACTTGTTGATATTGAAGGTGATATCGATACCTTTACAAAAAATATATGGGAATCCTTGAATGAGGATAATAAAGTTTCTCTTTACACCCGTTTTATTGATTTGACAACAGGTGAATTTGAGGACAGAATCGTAAATAAGAATCAATAAATAAAAAGTTTCGTCCACCTTTTCAAAGGTGGCGGGGTGCATGGGGCAGAGCCCCCTGCCGAGGTCCGGGGCGAGTAGCCCTGGTGGGGTTTGGGGCAAAGCCCCAATTATCCATTAATAATTAAAAAGGGGATAGAACAATGGCAAACGAACTTGAACTGAAATATGGCTGTAATCCGAACCAGAAGCCGTCAAAAATCTATATGCAGGACGGCTCCGAACTTCCTGTTACGGTTCTCAATGGCAAACCGGGATATATCAATTTTCTTGATGCGTTCAACAGCTGGCAGTTGGTTTCCGAACTGAAAGCAGCAACAGGTCTGCCTGCAGCGGCTTCCTTCAAGCACGTAAGCCCGGCAGGTGCAGCAGTTGCAACCGAGCTTTCTGATACACTGAAAAAAATCTATTTTGTGGATGATCTGGAACTTTCTCCGATCGCAAGTGCCTATGCAAAGGCAAGAGGTGCAGACAGAATGTCCTCCTACGGTGACTGGGTAGCACTTTCCGATACCTGTGACAAGGAAACAGCACTTCTTCTGAAAAGAGAGGTTTCCGATGGTATTATTGCTCCCGATTATACGGATGAGGCACTGGAAATTCTCAAAACAAAGCGCAGAGGCACATACAATGTTGTCAAAATCGATACATCATATGTACCTGCTCCGATCGAGCATAAACAGGTTTATGGTATTACTTTTGAGCAGGGCAGAAATGACATGAAAATTGATGCGGAAATGCTCAAAAATATCGTAACAGATAACAAGGAGCTTACCGAGGAAGCAAAGCGTGATCTGATCATCGCTTTGATCACACTGAAATATACACAGTCCAATTCCGTTTGCTATGCAAAGGACGGACAGGCTATCGGTGTCGGTGCAGGTCAGCAGTCAAGAATCCACTGCACAAGACTGGCAGGAAATAAGGCTGATATCTGGTATCTCCGTCAGAATCCGAAGGTGCTTGCACTTCCTTTCAGAGAGGATATCCGCCGCCCCGACCGTGATAATACGATCGATGTATACATTTCTGATGATTACGAGGATGTACTTGCAGACGGTAACTGGGAGCAGTTCTTTACAGAAAAACCAGAACCGCTGACAAGAGAAGAAAAGAAACAGTGGCTCTCCACGTTCAGCGATGTTTCACTTGGTTCTGACGCATTTTTCCCGTTCGGTGACAACATAGAAAGAGCAAAGCGCAGCGGTGTGCAGTACATTGCACAGCCGGGCGGTTCGATCCGTGACGACAATGTTATCGATACCTGCAACAAATACGGTATTGCTATGGCGTTTACAGGTATCCGCCTGTTCCATCATTAATATAACAACGGAGGTACATTCCCATGAAAATGTTAGTAGTAGGCAGCGGCGGAAGAGAACACGCTATTATCCGCAAGCTGAAAGAAAGCCCCCGTGTGGATAAGATCTATGCAGCACCCGGCAACGGCGGTATTTCCAAAGATGCCGAATGTGTCAATATCGGTGCAATGGATAAGCAGGGAATCGTGAATTTTGCAAAGGAAAATGAAATTGATATCGTTTTTGTTGCTCCTGATGATCCGCTTGCCGCAGGTCTGGTAGATGATCTTCTTGGCAGCGGTATCCGTGCATTCGGTCCGAAGGCAAATGCTGCTGTTATTGAAAGCAGTAAAGTTTTCTCTAAAAACCTGATGAAAAAATACAATATTCCAACAGCAGAATATGAAGTATTTGATGACCCTGAAAAAGCAACGAAGTATATTGAAAAGAAGGGCAAATATCCTGTTGTGATCAAAGCGGATGGTCTTGCACTCGGCAAGGGTGTTATTATTGCAAAGGATCATGACGAAGCAAAAGCAGCTGTCAAGGAAATCATGGAGGATAAGAAATTCGGTGATTCCGGCAACAATGTTGTTGTGGAAGAATTTCTGACAGGTCCTGAGGTTTCGGTGCTGGCATTTACCGATGGTATTGCACTTAAACCGATGGTGTCTTCCAAGGATCATAAAAGAGCTTATGATAATGACGAAGGTCTGAACACAGGCGGAATGGGTACAATAAGTCCGAATCCGTATTATACCGATGAGATAGCGGAAATTTGCCGAAAGAAGATATTTGAGCCGACAGTGGCTGCTATGAACAGCGAAAACCGTACTTTCAAGGGTTGTCTGTATTTCGGACTGATGATCACACCTGATGGTCCGAAGGTGATCGAATACAATGCTCGTTTCGGTGATCCCGAAGCACAGGTCGTTCTTCCCAGACTGAAAACAGATCTTGTGGATATTATCGAGGCAGTAATTGAAGACAGACTTTCCCAAATCGATATTGAGTGGACAAATGATGCCTCTGCTTGTGTTGTTATGGCATCGGGTGGTTATCCGCTGGCATATCAGAAAGGAATAGAAATCTCAGGTCTTGACGAAAACGGTCAGGTAAGCGGTGCAGTCGTTTACCATGCCGGTACAAAATTCGAGGACGGTAAATTCCTTACCAACGGCGGACGTGTTCTCGGCATCACTGCAAAAGGCAAAAATCTCGATGAGGCACTTGACAAAGCATATGCCGCAGTTGACAAGATCTCATTTGAGGGTGCTCATTACCGTACAGATATCGGAAAAACAAAATGATTAAAAAATTCACCGATGGCGCATTGCCTTCGGTGAATTTTATTAAATATTGACATATACTTTTTTCTCGGAATATATTATAATATACTTATGATTAGCGAAGAAGCAAGAAAAGAAAAAACAGTTTATATTTCAAAAAATGAATATGATGATCTGAAGAAAAAAGCAGAGTACTATGAACTTTACAAGAGCAATTATATCGATCTCAAAGCACAGAATCAATCAATGACAGATGAGCTGAAACAACTTCGCAGGATTGTTTATGCGACCCAGCCTGAAAAGCGTCTGATTATCGCCGGGAATTATGATGTTATTCTGAATGAAGAGGAATTAATAAGTGATAAGGAGGAGGAAAAACCGGAATGTGCGGGTCGGTTGTCAGCTGCAATGACGGATCTGATCGATTGTATGAGGGCTTTTCCGCCGAATGATGAAGTAGATGAAAATGTCAATTATCTGTTCAGAAGATTTACATTGAAAGGGAATCAACGGAAATGTCCTTTATGTAAAAACAAACTTGTGGTAACAACACAGTTTCCCGCAACGATGTTTCATATTATAGGAGATAGGGCAGTTTTGTACGATGATACCTATTATGGCTATAAGTGTTCATCGTGTACCTATCGGATGGTAA
>CACYDD010000401.1 GCA_902773065.1 uncultured Ruminococcus sp.
ACCAACAAAACTGTCGTTTGTGTTAACCTTTGCGATGAAGCAGAAAAGAAAAATATCATAATCAATTCTGATGAGTTATCTTTGCAGCTCGGTGTTCCTGTAATCAAAACGGCAGCAAGATCCAAAAAAGGACTGAACGAACTGAAAGAAGCAATTTGCAATGTTTCAGAAAGAAAAATCAAAACCTATGATATCATCAGAAATTTAGATCATCATGCCGAGCAAGCCGTCAAGATTATCAGCGAGAATATGTCAACCGACAATACAGTAAATGCAAAAAAGCGTTGGACTGCATTACATATTCTCAAAAGCTCTGATAAACACGCCGATGCGAAACGGCTTGGTGTAACAATAGATGCAAATATATTACGACAAGCGGAAAATTTGCTGAAAGATACGGATATCAGCGATATACTGGCAAATTATTATGTTGACAGATGTGAAGAAATCTATAAATACTGTGTCATCACAAATTCTTCGGTTTGCAGCCGCGACAGAAAAATTGATCAAATATTGACATCCAAAAAATTCGGCATACCTGTTATGCTGCTTTTATTCGGACTGATTTTTTATATTACGATAATAGGGGCAAATTATCCTTCGCAGCTTCTGAGCGATTTGTTTTCATATCTTGGAGTACAATTAAATATGGCTGCTGAGAAAGCTGGATTTGATGCACAAATCAAAGGATTGTTGATTGACGGTATTTATACTTCGCTCAGCAATGTTGTTGCTGTCATGCTGCCGCCTATGGCGATATTTTTTCCTTTGTTTACGCTATTGGAAGATCTGGGATATCTTCCGAGAGTGGCATTTAATCTGGATTCCGTTTTCAGAAAATCCGGTACAAACGGAAAACAGGCACTTACCATGATGATGGGGTTCGGTTGTAATGCCTGCGGTGTGACTGGATGCAGAATCATTGATTCCGAATCCGAACGAAATATTGCCACACTCACCAATAATTTTTCGCCCTGCAACGGCAGATTCCCTACGCTTATTGCTGTAATTTCGATATTTTTTGCCGGCGGTATGCCATTCTGGCTGCGTTCCGGAGCAAGTGCACTGATTCTTGTCGCAGTCATTATATTCAGCATATTTGTATCGCTGATTGTCACAAAAATTCTTGCTAAGATATTAAAAAACCAAAATAACAGCTTTATTATGGAGCTTCCTCCGTACAGAGTACCGCAAATCGGTAAAACAATCATACGTTCTTTATTTGACAGAACCATTTTTGTTCTTGGCCGATCGGTAATGGTAGCAGCACCCGCAGGTGCAATGATCTGGCTGCTTACCAATATTGATATGAACGGAAATTCGGTTGTCAGCTATCTTATTTCCTTTCTCGAACCGTTAGGAACCGTTATGGGGCTGGACGGAACAATACTGACAGGATTTCTTCTCGCTTTTCCGGCAAATGAGATCGTACTTCCCATCACACTCATGCTGTATCTGAACAACGGAACAATGACAGATTACAGTAGCCTTTCAGAATTGCAGAATATTCTCGTATCAAACGGATGGACAATCAGAACAGCAGTATGTATGCTTATTTTTACTTTGATGCACTTCCCCTGCTCTACCACCTGTATTACTGTCAAAAAAGAAACAGGCAGTATCAGATGGGCGATTCTGAGCTTTATCATACCGACTGTCTGTGGAATGATATGCTGTATTTTTGCTAATATCACTTTTAGTTTATTTGGAATAACATAACAATCGTATTTTTCTAAGTAAACGAAAACCAAAGCCCATGTATCATACCAAAATGATATATGGGCTTTGCTCAGATTAAGTTTTACTATTGACAGCGGCGTAAGTGATCATCTGTTCAACTATTATTTTATTTTCAGAAGAAGAATTGTCTGTGGCTTTAAAACAAGATAATTTTCTTTGATCTCATGACTGCCGATTTCAAACTCTGTTTCACCGCTGAAAGCAAACGGTGCACTTTGCTCTTTTTCTGTGGGGTTTACAGCAATGATAAACTTACCGCGTTTGAAGATAAACGGATATTTTTCCTTGACTGCATAAATTACCTCAAAATCGCCGTCAGACTGCAAATCAGGATTCGCATGACGGATCGCAATTAACTTGCGCAGCGTATTGAGGATAGAATCGGGGTCAGCTTCTGCCGCTTCAACGGTAACGGCATCTGCACTTGTGTCAACAGGGAGATAAAGCTTGTCGGCAGGTGCAGTTGAAAAACCATGGTTAGCAGTATTGTCCCACTGCATGGGAGTACGTGTACCTGTTCTGCTGAATCCACCCTCCTTGCTTGTCAGTCCTTCTCTGTATTTCATGCCGATCTCGTCACCATAGTACAGGAACGGAACTCCGGGCAGCATGAATACAAAGGAATAAGCAATTTTAGCTTCCAGCGGCGTAAACAGCTTTGTCATACGGGGTGTATCGTGATTGCAGGTAATAAAGCTGATATAGCCTTTACCCTTTGTACCTTTGAGATCATCAAGATATTCATCAAGAAATTTGGTAATATCCCCTTTGCCGTTTTTGCCGAATACTGCCTTACATTCGTCCGTTTCCCAATTTTTGTCACGGAACAGAATACGATAGCCGTTGTTATCGTGGTCAAGATAAAAGTCGCTGTGAAAGCCTGCTCCTACAGCCACTTTCGGGTTGCACCATTCGGAAATAATTGCTGCTTCTGGATATTCCTTGTCAAGCATCGCTCTGACATTTCTCCAGATCTTGCAGGTCTCGGGCTTTTCCCCGTCCTCATTTTTCACCAGTGAATCCGCCATATCCACACGGAAACCGTCACAGCCCATATCAAGCCAGAAACGCATGATATCTTTCAGTGCTTCAACAGTAGCAACACAGTCGGGGTCTGAGGGCGATTTCTGCCATGCAGGATGAGTGATGTTATTAAACCCATAATTCAAAGCAGGCTGCGAACTGAAAAAGTTAACAAGATAGTTTCCATCACGGTCTGTTACACCGCATACAAATTTATACTGCGGCGGTGCTTCCCATACACTGTCTGTCCAGGTATATCTTCCGCTGTACTCATTTTTTTCGGGACTTTTGCTCTTCAAGAACCATTCGTTTTGGTCGGACGTATGACCCGGAACAAGGTCAAGCAGAATTTTGATTCCTTTTTCGTGAGCAACCTCAAACAGGTGCTTCAGGTCGTCATTCGTGCCGTAACGCTCTGCTACCTTATAATAGTCACGTACATCATATCCGGCATCCATAAACGGCGAATCATAAACAGGGTTGAGCCATATCGCATTACAGCCAAGACTTTTTACATAATCAAGTTTTGACTCGATACCCTTGATATCACCGATACCGTCTCCGTTGCTGTCACAGAAGGTCTGGGGATATATTTCATAGAAAACAGCGTCTTTTAACCAATTTGGCATAATAAAACCTCCGATTTAGATAATTTTTATACATTATACCATATATCGGTGGTCGTTTCAATATCAAATTTGTCAATATATGTATAAATTAATATCTCAAACTTCCCACACGAAAAAACCGCAAAAAGCCAATAAACAAGCCAG
>CACYDD010000402.1 GCA_902773065.1 uncultured Ruminococcus sp.
AAAGGGTGTTTAACACAAAATAAAATATGAATAAATGAGAATAATTCTTAATTAAATAACTAATCCCAACCACAAACTTACGGCGAGCGGAATATCTTGCCTCCCCTGAAAGGGGAGGTGTCAAAAACCGCCACAATAAAGTTAAATGGAAGAAAAAATCAGAGTACATACAAAACTTGAAATTTTGTAGAAACTTGTGCGGTTTTTGACGGAGGGGTTCGGGGGGCAGGAAGAAGCTGCCTATACTACAGAACCTCAAAGGGAGAACAAACTAACCTATGCTATTCATTGTACATTGAAAAAGTGATGATTTTTTCGTTTTTCTATCATTGCAAATATAGGTAAATTATGCTATAATCAAAAACATCAGAACGGAGGCGGAAGAGTTGAAAAGTGACGATATTTTTATGATCACCGCAAAGGCGGAAGATATTACAATAAATCGGAATGAGCTTGCTCACCGTCTTGGTGTGGCAAGGGATTATAATGATGAAATTATTGACCGCTGCCGTGAAAGGCTTTTGAAAATCATTGATTATAAATGTGTTTATATCAGGACGACGGTTGACCTGAGTGAGGAAAACCTGTGTGATTTCGGGTTTATGAAGGTGGACAGCAAAAACCTTTATAAAAATCTGAAAGGCTGCAAAGAGGTCTATGCAATGGCACTGACCGCAGGACTTGCTGTGGACAGAGAGCTGGCAAAGCTGAGTATTTTTTCTCAGGCGGAGCATTTTGTCACAGATGCGCTGGCATCGGCGGCAATCGATTCTTTTTGTGATTATGCGGCAAACACCATGAAAGGCGAGTTAAAATGCGCTCCGAGGTTCAGCCCGGGGTACGGCGATTTTTCACTGAAATTTCAGAAGCCGTTTCTGGAACGACTTGACGCACAGTCACTTTTAGGAATCACGCTGAGTTCTTCCTATCTGATGACACCGATGAAATCAATCACTGCTGTAATGGGGATAAAAGATGAAAAAAATAACTGAACTGATCAAAGAAAAAAGAGTGTTTTTTGACGGCGGAACAGGCACAGTCCTGCAAGGTCTGGGACTTCCTCCGGGACAGTCACCCGAACTGTGGAATATTTCCGACCCTGAAAAAATCATCTCGCTTCATAATATGTATTTCGATGCAGGTGCTAATATTGTCAAAACCAATACCTTTGGTGTGAACTGTGATAAATTCGCCAATTACGACGAGCTGATCAGGGAAGGTATCAGGTGTGCAAGAAAAGCGGCAGAGGGCAGGGAAGAAGCCTATGTTGCGTTTGATATGGGACCCACGGGTCAGCTTTTAGAGCCTTTGGGACAGCTGAAATTCGAGGACGCGGTCTCGATTTTTGCGGATAATGTCAAAGCCGCAAAAGACTGCGGAGCTGACCTGATCCTGATTGAAACCATGAACGACAGCTATGAAACAAAGGCGGCTGTTCTTGCCGCAAAGGAAAACAGCGACCTGCCTGTGTTTGTTACCAATGTTTATGATGCAGGCGGAAAGCTCATGACAGGGGCAAATCCTGCCGCAATGATCGCCATGCTGGAAGGACTGGGGGTAGATGCACTCGGCATGAACTGTTCCTTAGGTCCTGATGTCATGCTGAAAATCATAGGAGAATTTGAGAAATATGCCTCTGTTCCTGTGATCGTGAATCCCAATGCAGGTCTGCCCGAGGTACGTGACGGCAAAACAGTTTATAATATCGGAGCGGATGAATTTGCGGATTATATGGCACAGATCGCCGAGGGCGGCGGAACGGTTCTTGGCGGCTGCTGCGGAACAACACCCGAGTTTATCGCAAAAACCATAGAGAGAACAAAATCCGTTCCCTATAGTATTCCTGAGAAGAAGAATTTCACCTGCGTTTCCTCTTATACTCACGCTGTATTCGTGGATAAAGACCCGATTCTGATCGGCGAGCGAATCAACCCCACAGGTAAACCAAAGCTCAAAGAAGCCCTCAGAAGCGGCAACCTGAATTATATTCTGAACGAGGGAATCCGTCAGTCGGAGGCAGGCGCACATATACTGGAT
Organism: uncultured Ruminococcus sp.; assembly: GCA_902773065.1. Classification (GTDB taxonomy): domain Bacteria; phylum Bacillota; class Clostridia; order Oscillospirales; family Acutalibacteraceae; genus UBA1213. The sequence goes on from CACYDD010000402.1 coordinate 2,038, forward strand.
GTCAATGTCGGTTTGCCCGAAATTGATGAAACGGAAATGATGATGAAATGTGTTTCTGCTTTGCAGGCAATCACTGATTTGCCTTTGCAGATCGACAGCACGAATTTTGATACGCTGGCTCATGCCATGCGAATCTATAACGGCAAGCCGCTTGTCAATTCCGTTAACGGTACAGAGGAAAGCATGAGCCATGTACTGCCTATTGTGCAGAAATACGGCGGCGGTCTGATCGCTCTGACGATCGACGAAAAGGGAATTCCCGAAACAGCACAGGGAAGAGCCGATATTGCCGCCAATATTATCAGACGTGCCGCAGAATACGGTATTGATAAAAAGGAAATCATTGTTGACCCTCTGGCACTGACAGTTTCTTCCAATCCTGAAAGTGCTGTTGTCACACTGGAAGCGGTCAGACTGATACGTGCTTTGGGAGTGAAAACGAGCCTTGGCATATCGAATATATCTTTCGGTCTGCCGCAGAGAGATATCATCACATCCACATTCTATTCCAATGCTTTGCAAAGCGGTCTGAACTGTGCGATAATGAATCCGTTTTCGACAGCGATGATGAATGTCTATCATGCTTACAGAGCATTGAATATGCTGGATAAGGGCTGTGTGGATTATATTACATACGCGTCTGCCAGTGCCGAAACGGCGTCAAAATCAGGCGGTGACAAAACTCAGAGTGAAGAAACACTTCACACCTCTGTGGTAAAAGGCTTGAAAGAAAATGCAGTGATTCAGACGGAAAAGCTTCTCAAAGACACTGAGCCGCTGGATATCATCAACCAACATATCATTCCTGCATTAAACGAAATCGGCACAGCATTTGAGCAGAAAAAGGCATATCTGCCGCAGCTGCTGATGAGTGCGGACGCGGCAACAGCAGCATTTGATGTGGTAAAGAGAAACATACCATCCGAGCAGACCGATAAGAGCAAGGCGATCGTTCTGGCGACCGTCAAGGGAGATATACACGATATCGGTAAGAATATTGTCAAAGTGCTGATGGAAAGTTACGGCTTTACGGTATATGACCTTGGCAGAGATGTACCGCCCGAAACGATCAGGGATTGTGCGCTGGAGCATAACTGCAAGCTGGTAGGGCTGAGTGCGCTGATGACGACTACCGTTCCTGCCATGGCGGAGACCATCAAGCTTCTCAACGAAACTGACAAAAGTATCAAAACCATTGTCGGCGGTGCAGTGCTGAATCAGGAATATGCCGACATGATCGGTGCAGATTATTACGGTGCAGACGCCATGGACAGCGTTCGCTTTGCGGAAGGATTCTACAAAAAATAAATACATTTTATCATCACTTGCTTCATAAGTATTACCAATAAAGCGGAGTGCCTCCGCTGTCAATTCGCGTTCAAGTTTATTGAATGGAATTAATTTATCGCCGCGTTTCTGATTTATTTGAATCACGGTGAAAAATGGGAGTGTTAATACTTATGAAGCGAATTATTTTTTCAAACCCGATCAGACGCAGACCATTTTCTTTGCCCGAAAAATTCAGAAAGAATATCATGTTTGTGGTGTTCATGAGTATACTTTTTGCAGGGATATCGGCAGGGGCGGTAAGCGGACGGTATGCGGATGAAGCATTGATGAAAAACCTTGATCTTATATTTCTGACAAATTTCAAACTCAGGTGTGCAGACGGCATGCTTTCGGCATTTGTATCTTCGTTTGCCTCTGCATTTATTTTTATATTGACAATTTTTCTGCTTGGTCTTTCGCTTTGGGGAGAGGTCGTTACTGTAGTGATCCCGTTCATCAAAGGTTACGGCTACGGACTGGCGATAGGGTATTTATATACTGCCTATGGATTTTCGGGAATTTTGTATAATATTCTTGTGGTACTGCCGGGGGCGTTTTTGTGTTCGGCGGTGATTGCGGCGGCGGCACAGGAATCTTTCCGGAATTCGGTGAAGCTGATCACCATTTTTATCCGCTCCGCCGTGAATGACGACCCACGCATTCAGATGAAGCATTATCTGCTTTCCATGCTCTGGCTGTTGTTTCTTGCCGCCATGTCCTCAGTTTTGGATATGCTGTTTTCATTTGTCTTTTCAAGATTGTTCAGCTTCTGATTACGGGCTGTCAAGCCGGCACAGTGCCTGTGCACTCTATTTCGCGCTTGAGTTTATGTAATACACAAATTCATCGCCGCGATTCAAGTTTATTTTTTGT